>DASZWG010000160.1:0-4855 GCA_035546675.1 Mucilaginibacter sp.
ATGCGCGGGTAGAGATCGTTCCTTTACGTGCTTGATAATTATAGCCTTTTACTGCAAAATCCTCAAACTCCGGTTTCTGAAATCCATCAATGGGATAGTACCTGCCGCTGATCTTGAAGATTTCCTGGTCGGCCGGTATAACTTCTGTAAGGTATAACAGCATCAGCAATTCATTAATGCCCTTATTTTCGAACTGGTATTGGCTGATATGATAAGCCTTCATGTTTTGAAATCCTTTCAGTAGGCTTTCCAGTTCCCGCTGATCCAATCCGGGCGAATTATCGGCGAGAAATATATCGGTAAACCCGTGTTCTTTCAGCCGTGTAAGAGTAAGCCGGGTTTGTTCCAGCCTGTCTTCAAATGAATAACGACTTACGCTTTTCCCGGGTTTTACAGGTGGTTTGATCGTAGAGGAAACAACAGCTATCACTTCTTTACCTAAAAATACTTAAAATAAAGCTGCAGCCAGCGGGCGGTCTCCCAGCCGAATAAACGGGCTATCTTATTGATGAATTTTCCGCCGAGCACTGGCGTCATGTGACAATTGGGATAATTTTTTAATTCCTTTTTAGCCTGCCGATACACTTCGGGGTGTACCAGGTAAGATTTGACAGCCATATCCAGGAATTGCCGGTACATCGCCCTTTCAGCCTGTTCGGATCGGTTCTTTTTGAATAAATATTCTTTTTTCAGATTGAGTGCTTTGATCAGGCTTTCCATCGCCATCTTGTCCCGCTGCGCCGACAAGTTATTACGCATTTGCCCAAATTTGCGGTAATAATTGAAACCTCCGGATTTGACGATACCCTTTGAGCTAAGTAACACCCGGCAAAAAAATTCTCCGTCATCGTCCACCGTCAGACTTTCGTTCCATTTCCCGGCCTTGGCAACAATGTCAGCGGGTGTGAGCCACGCATTGGGCTGCACCATCGATCCCCGGTTGTCATTGCCGCCCCAAAGGTTGATGAGGAATTCGGACGGCTCAAGGTCGATCAGGAAGTTTTCTTCATATTCAGAAGGTTTTTGTTTGATCAGTTCCGAATCGTCTTTAAAGTGTACGGTACTGCAAACCGCTACCTTGCCGGGGTTATTGTTCAGCAATTCCACCTGCAACGCTATCTTGTCCGGGCTCAGCATATCGTCCGCATCCAGGAATTGTATATAGCTCCCGCTGGCCCGTTCAAGCCCCTGGTTACGCGCAACACTGGCTCCCTTATTTTCCTGTCCGATCACATTCACGGTATCCGATTCAAAGCTTTTTGCGATCTCAAGCGAATTGTCCGTCGATCCGTCATCAATAACAATGATCTCCTTGTTAGGCCAGGTCTGCGCTATAGCCGAGCGTACGGATGCTGCTAAGTATTTTTCAGCATTGTACACGGGGATAATAATCGATACAAGGGGCATTTTTTCGGATGTCATGTTTTGAGTTTTAGCCATAGGTTGCTTTCGGGTAAGTCGCTGCCAGTAATATAAGGTTTTCCATTCACGGAACAGGCCTCATAGCCCTGTTCGTAAAGCATATTTAGCATTTCACCGCACGAATCGCCTGCCCTGTTTATATAATCCGAAAATTCCAACAGGATATTTTCCGGTTTATGGCGGGTCCAGTTCATTCCCTTCAAAGCCTGCATCTCATACCCTTCGATATCCATCTTCATCAGGCGTATGTGATCATGGCATACCTGGCCGAGTACCGTGGCCAGGTCCAACATCGCAACGTACCGGCCTTCCGTTTTCGTGTCAACGGATACCCGTATGGTGCCGGAATTATTATCGGCAGCCTGCTCCAACTGTACCAGTTTTGCCGAATCGCCGATGGCGATATTCAGCGCGGTTACATTGCCGGTGTGGTTTAAACGGATATTATCCACCAGCATGTTAAAATTGGTTTCGTCTGCTTCTATGGATATGACGGGTATATCCGGGAAGTTCCGGGCTACAACAGCCGTATATAAACCGATATTGGCGCCGATATCGACAAATGCACCTTTTTTCTCTTTCAATATATCAAGCGCCAGTTGCAAACTAAGCGGTTCGTAACATCCGTTTACGATGATCTTCCTCGTAATAAAATCAGCAGGGGCCGGCTGCAAAACAGCACCGTAACCTTCAAATTTGATATGGTTTCCGAGATTCCTGTGCAAAAAATGCATGAACCTCAGCTTCATGGGGTGATTAAATACTTTCCTGCTGTAGAATAAATACATTTTGGTCAGCAAATTCGATCCGTTAAAGATCATTTTCGCAAGTGCGGTTTAAACAGGCGGATTATTTTTTCTCGTGTCCATACAGCCAAAAAAGGATAGATCCGTGCCAGGTTGCGAAAAAACTGATCACCTTCGGACGGAGAGCGATATCCTAATTTTTTGGTAAGCGCCAGTGCCTTTCTGACATAACTCCAATCCTGGCACGAAGCCAGGCTGGCGATGCATATCCACAATTGCCCGGCCAGTTCCTGCGGGTAGATGTCACCGTGTGTAGAAGCGGTTTTTGCGAGTACATGATAGTTTGCCCTGGCGCACTTGAGCCTGTTCGAGGCCGACATACTGGCCTGGTACCGGTAGTTGATGCAGGTTATGCCGGGTAAATAATCAAACTTTAGCCCTTGCTTCGCAAGCCGCTGGTGGAAGGCATTATCCTCGTTATAAAGCACATTTTCATCCAGGTCGAAGCCGCCGGCAGCGAGGAATGAACTAAGTCTATATACCCCGAAATTGACGATCTTATTTTTGATCGCGTATCTCAGGGGATCTTTTTGCAGTTCAGCAACATTATGATTGGGCCTGCCCAGCAACGCACCCGATGCAAAATCGATATAATCGAAATTGAGCAGCAGCACATCTTGGTCCTGCCCCGAGTTATTGATCCATTGATGGACAAGCTTTGTAAATTCGGGTAACAGGTCGTCGTCTGCATCATGAAAATGTACCCAATCGCTTTTTATTACTCCTGCCAGCGCGTTTTTGCCGTATGAACATCCACGGTTTATATCCCCATTCACTACTTTCGCACCATACTGTTCGGCAACCTGTGCGGTATCATCGGTGCTGCAATCGTTGTAAACTAATATCTCATCAAATGGTATAGCCTGGGCTTTAGCTGATTGCAGCAGCTTTGGCAGGTATTTTTCTGCGTTGTAGGCCGGTATGCAAAGCGCAAGCGTTGGCATTATTTTTTCATCTTCGAACCGGCGCGTTTCAGTAGATATTTCACCAGTTTTTTTAGCGGCTGACTATCCAGTGTATCGGCAAGGCTGCCTGCTTTGTCTGACGGGGAATAGATATGTTCCAGGAAATCATTAGCGGCAGACGGATTGAATTCATCGATCGCAACGCTGTATTGTGCCAGGTTTTTAGGAATGATCTTCCCGGCCAACAATTCATTTGCTGTTGTCGCTTTTGCAGCGGCGGCCATTTTGCTATAGGCTGATTCATCCATTTGGGACATTTCTTTCAGGCAGTCTGCCAGTTTTTGTGTATCATAAGCCGGGTAAATCAGGCCATTCTCACCATGACGGATAAGTTCTGAAGCGCCTGCACCATCCGAACAAATAACCGGCGTACCCGCGTTGAGAAATTCGGCACAGGTAAAGTTGAACATGTCCCATGCGGAACAAACCAGTCCGAAACGCGCATGTGCTTGTTTCTTACTAACCTCATCCGGTCCTAAAGCCACCCGGGGAATAACCGATTTACCCCATACATCCGGGTAATGCGCTGCCAGGTATGCCGACATGCTTTTCCCGTTCTCATAGCTGCAATCACGCCCGTACCATTCGATCGGTAAAACCGGGCCATTTACGTGCTTTAGCGCCTCGCAAAGCTGTACCGGGCCTTTCCATACCTGTATCCTTGCGGTCACAACACCGCTTGCCGTACGTTCAGAATAGGGCACGGGCTCATTTGTGTCCGATTTAAAAACCGGCAGTATGTGCGTTATTTTTTTTGCTAAAAGAGTTTTCCATGCCTGCTGATTCGCGGCGCTGTGCGATATCAGCACATCGCACAACGGCAGCAGCAGCAGCTCGGTTTGCCTGATAAAGTCGTTCTGAAGCGGTGTCGAAAGGTCGCCTTCATGCCGGGTAATTTGCCCGGTACTGCCGTGAAAACGCGTTACCACAGGTTTGTTGTGCCGTATCACCCACGGAATAAAACCGAGACCGAAATCGGCGCATTCGATGATATCGAAGCCTTTGCCTTCATTAGCTTGTTCATACATGGCCCAGGCTGCGGCAAGGTCATTCCTGAACCCGGTAAACAACTCGAACCTGCTGAATTTCTCCAGGTACTTATGATAGATAGCCGGCTTAAGATAAACGATCTCTATGCCGTCCTTCTCCAGCTCTTCATCCGATTGGATGTATCCGCTTCCCGTTATGACTTTGATCCTGCCGCAATAAGGTTTGAGCGACCTGATATATTGCAGGTAATAGGTCGATATCCCACCTCCCGAGTGGGGATAATATTCAGGAAGTATAAATAAAATATTCAAGATCTGTTTTTGATCCAGGCCGAGCAGAAGTAGCGGCCGTTCTGGTCGTTTTCCGAGGCCAGGGCCTTTTCCGTTTGCTGGTATTGCTTATCCAGGTTGCTCATAAGCATGCCGAAATAGCCGTAGGTACGGTAACTGCTCAGCGAATATTGTGACAGGCTTTTTACCAGGTTTTCTTTTTCAATTCCTTTGCCGATAGAATAGGGCAGGCCCTCGATGTGAATGTCGGTCACACTCCATATTTCCGTTTCGGTAAGCGGTTGTTTGATGATCTTTTCTTTCAGCAAGCGGTCGTTAACCTTATCGATGTAAGTCGGGATATTCAATACGCGCTTTATTCTGTTTGCTATTCGTTCGCCTA
>DASZWG010000161.1:0-5546 GCA_035546675.1 Mucilaginibacter sp.
CGATCGAACTGATGGACACAACAATATAACCCCGTTTTGCCATTTCTTCGAGCAGCTTGTAATTTTCATATCCCATTCCGTTATAGCTGGTCATATAAACTATTAGCGGAAACTTGCCCGAGGCTGGTTTAGCGTCCTTATAGGATGCGGTTTTATAGCTGAGTAATTGCCGCGGGGTTGAACATTTGAACCCGGCGCAGAATGCTTTTGCAAACTGTTCAGGCAGACTGTCGCCTGCCTTTGATGCGGTATAATAATTGGCTCTTTTTCCAAATAGGTCTAGAAAGAACCCAAAACGCAGCGCTGTATCTTTGGCAGTGGTATCGGCGGGATACCAGACGTCGAGGTCGATCGGCCGGTAATGGAGGTAATTGGTCGTATCAGTCCCGGGTTTGTAGACTCTTGTCCGGTCGGTCATCCGTACGATTTTAAAACCCGCACTATAGCCGAGCTGCGCAGGCTGGTGCATGGTGCATCCGCAAAAAAGAAATACAAAAAGAATAGCAAAGGCGGGAGTCTTGTTCATGGTGATACTGATTGGTGGTCATGCAAATAAAACCGGAAAGGGTATAAAGAAATGTTAAAAGATGGTTAATTAACAAACTTTAACATTCTGTCCGGCGCTTACTTCACACTCTTCTTCAGCACGATAAAGTAACCCAGGACAAAAACCGCAACAGATACGACGATGCTGACAAAAATATCTTTGGTAAACAGGTCGACGGTGAGCTGAGGTACGGCTCCGCCCTTGCCCATGTTGGCCTGGTGTATGCTTTTTACTGTAAGCATGGCGTGCGAGTAAGGGAAAAGATAAGCATATTGCCACCCGGATCCGGCAGCAATAACGCCCGCTATGGTAGCGGCAAAGCCGATGCCCATAGGTTTAAGAAAATCGCGGAAAAGCAGGCTTAAAAGAAATTGTATGGATAATACCCCAAGTGCCGAAAACAGCAGTTTAAGGTAGATCAGTGAAAGTGTGCTTTCTATGTGATATTCGCTGAATTTTAATTCGGGTTTTAACACGCTCAGTAAATTGCCGAAACCCAGGGTGAACAGTAAAAACAACGCGAGACACAGAATGATGAGAAAGAATGCGTAGGCGTATTTTGCCGAATAGATCGACCATTTAGGAATGGGTAGGCTGAATAGAGATTTCCAGGTTTCGGATTTATGCTCGATATTATTGACAGAATAGGCAATAAACACGATGAGCATAGGCAAAAGCAGCGATCCCATTACGCCTAAAATGGCTCCCGCAAACTTGAACCAGAGCGCTATACCGGGATCTGATGACATTTGCTTGCTGTGCGTAAAAAAGCCGATAAAAATGAGCAGGCAAATAACAAACGGTAAGATTATAGCGCTCCAGAAAGCCATGGTTTTACGTGTTTTGTAAAACTCCGAACGGAACGATAATATAAATCCTTTCATACGCTCAGGCTTTTTGGGTTATATCCAGGAACAGTTTTTCGAGGTCTTTTTGCACCTTGTGTATACTGTAGACCGGGTAATTGTTACGGGTAAGCAATGCATTGATCTCGGCCATTTGCGTTTTCGAGGTAAAGGCGACATTTAAATGATCATCGTTCACTTCGGTTACGGCCAGGCCTTGTTTTTTCAGAAGATTAGCCGCGTCAACGGTATTATCGGTTTCTATCTGTACCTGCGGCTGGCTGATATCCTGCAATTCTTTAATACTTCCCTGGAACAGCAATTCACCATGGTCGATAATGCCGACGTGCGTAGCCATGCGCTCAACCTCGGATAATAAATGGCTCGATACAAAAACGGTTTTATTGTGTTTGCTGACAAGCCTGATAAGCAATTCGCGCACCTCGATGATACCGTTCGGATCGAGACCGTTGGTAGGTTCATCCAGGATCAGCAATTTCGGGTCCGGAAGCAATGCAAGCGCTATGCCCAGCCGCTGCTTCATCCCCAGCGAGTATTTGGATGCTTTTTTATTGGCTGCTTCTTTCAGGTGTACCAGCGCCAGCATTTCATCTACCCGGCTATCGGGTACCTGCAGCAGCAGCGCACGGTTCACTAAGTTTTCCCGGCCAGAAAGATGACCGTAAATAGCCGGCTGCTCGATCAGCGAACCGATCTGCGCCAGTATGGCAATGCGATTTGTTTCGAGGTCTTTATTAAAAATACGAATGCTGCCCTGGTCTGTTTTTAGCAGATTGAGCAGCAATTTTATCGTTGTTGTTTTTCCGGCGCCGTTAGGGCCAAGGAAACCGTAAATACTACCTTCGGGTACCTGCAGGGAAAGCGACCTGACAACCTGCTGGCTGCCGAAATGGAAACTTAAACCCTGCGTGTCAATTACCATAATTTCTCTTTAGCAATAGAGCAAACGGTTTTGAACAGTGTTACCCCTTTGTAAAACAACGAGGTAGTATGTACCGATGAAGAACCATCAGTGTAATCCTTTTTTTGCTGTGCCTGGTAGCTGATCCCCATCACTAACGCAAATACTACAGGTAACAGCAGCAGGATAAACGGATTCGAATTTTTGATCAGCTTTTTCATTGTGAGTGCTTTTGATGAAACAAAGAAATAGCTAATTTTTTGCCTGCTAAAAAGTATTAGACCAACTGACCTGATTTGTAGATGAACGGGCATTTAAACCATAAAAGGCGTTTATCGGAAAAAAAGGCGGGTTCATCGGTAAAAATGAGTATTAGATATAAATATCAGATATTGCAATGCGTAAAATGTTACATTAGATAAGTGAAAAAAAACTGGCAAATATTCTGGCATGTTGTTTTTTGGATAAGTATTGTCTCCTATTTTGTTTACCTGACAGTCGAAAACAGCAAAATAAGCATTGGGCAGCTTATCGTTATTTTCGGTGTGTTCAGTACTGTCAATATCGGCCTGTTCTATCTCAACTACCTGTACCTGATCCCCAAATTTCTCGACAAGAAGAAATATCGTAATTACACCATCGCCCTCATCGTTGCTATTATTGTCTTTGCCCTCGGCAAATACGGGCTTGCACGATCCTTTAAAACCTATGTTCTTTTGCACGACGGTAAGATGACGCCGTTATGGCCATATCTCATCAGTGCGGCCCTTACCAATATATTTTTCCTTTTCCTGAGCACGGCGCTCAAATTTGCGGTCGACTGGTTTTTGAACGAGCGTATACGCCGCGACCTGGAAAACCAGCGGCTCAGCGCCGAGCTGGCTTTTCTCAAATCTCAGATAAACCCGCATTTTTTGTTCAATTCGCTCAACAGCATTTATTCGCTGGCTTACCAAAAGTCGGACGCCACGCCCGAGGCTATCCTGAAACTGTCCGAGATCATGCGGTATATGCTGTACGAAAGCAATGACGGCAAGGTCGACCTGTCCAAAGAATTGCAATACCTGCAGAATTATATCGAGTTGCAAAAAATGCGTTTTGTGAACCGGGCCTTCGTCGATTTTAAGATCACCGGAGAAGTGGGAGACCAAAAGATAGTGCCCCTGCTGCTGATCGCATTTATCGAGAACGCATTTAAACATGGCGTGGCCAGCGACCCGTCGATGCCGATACGCCTGATGATCAACCTCGACGGCACGCACCTGCATTTTTATATGGAGAATAAGAAGCACATGAACAACCGGGATACCGAGGGAGGTATAGGTTTGCAGAATGTGAAACGCCGGCTCGAGCTGCTTTACCCCGGCAGGTATACATTGGATATACAGGATAAACCCGATATTTATACCTGCGAATTATCGTTAGTTTTATAATATGATCAGATGCCTTGTAGTTGACGACGAGCCGCTGGCGCTGCATATCCTGGAGGATTATATTTCCAAGATGCCTTTCCTTACCCTGGTAAAATCGACCACGAACCCGATCGAGGCGTTGCAACTGGTGCAGGAGGGCGCGGTCGACCTGGTATTTCTCGATGTGCAAATGCCCGAGCTGACCGGCATTCAGTTCCTGCGTATTGCCAATGGTAAGGCCAAAGTGATCCTGACCACCGCCTATTCGCAATACGCGCTCGAAGGATATGAACTGGACGTAATTGATTACCTGCTGAAGCCTATCGCGTTCGACCGTTTTTTTAAATCGGTCCAAAAGGCCCAGGCCATTATACAGCCGCAGACAAAACCTGAAATAAAGACAGAAACAGGCGCATCAAAAGATGATTTCCTGAGCGACTTTATCTTTGTAAAAACCGAGCATAAGATACAGAAGGTGTACCTGAACGACATTTTATTTATCGAGGGCCTGAAGGATTATATTTCCATCTTCACGCCAAACGAGCGCGTCATCACGCTACAGAATATGAAAAAAATGGAGGATGCCTTGCCCGAAAAGCATTTCATCCGTGTGCACAAATCCTACATCGTCTCGATCAATAAGATTGACAGTATCGAGCGCAGCCGCATTTTTATCGGCGATAAGATCATACCTGTTGGCGATACCTACCGCGACGATTTTTTCAAGATTATTGACGGGAAAAATATTTGAGGCCCCCTCTAACCCGATAGCTATCGGGTCTCCCCCGGGAGGGGAGACTTTGAAAACAGGCTATGCAAGTCCTCCCTACCGGGGAGGATTATTGACATATTGTTTGCTTTTTAAGGTGTTCATGAGGGCTTCGCCGTTTAGAGGGGGCTTGCTTTGGCTCTTATTTCTATTTCCGCCTCCTTCACTGCTTCATCTGCCGTTTTTCCGGCGGGTTCGATAGGTGCTAACACTTCCCAGGTCATCCTGATAAAGGTTCCCAGGGGATAGCTGCCGTACTGTTTTATTTTCCAGGAGTTATTGATAGCCACGGGGACGATCAACGCCTCGGGACATTTCTTTAAAATGGCAGCAACCCCGGCCGACTGAAAGCTTCTTACGGTGCCGTCCTTCGAGCGCGTGCCTTCGGGAAAGATGACGCACGACCACCTGTTCTCTTTCATACGCGTGCCTAATTTAGCGAGTTCAGTAATGGACTGGCGCGGATCCTTACGGTCGATGTTGGCGCCCCCTCCGTGCCGCAAATTGTAGGAAACTCCGGGTATGCCTTTGGCCAGCTCGATCTTGGAGATGAATTTGGGATGGTATTTCCGCAGGAACCAGATCATAACCGGGATATCATAAAGGCTTTGGTGGTTGGCGATAAAGATCATAGGTCGGCCGACTGGCAGATCCTGGCGATTGATAAAAGTTACGGTATTACCCAGCAGGTAATACGTGGCAACGAGTGAAAAGTCCATCAGGTCGACCGCCCATTTATGCGCCCGGTACCCGAAAAGGTTGAAGCAAATCCATTGCAGGACATGAAAAAAGAGCAGAACCAGTCCGAAGAAAATATAATGAATGGGCGTTAATATATAACCGAAGATTTTTTTCATCCGGCTATAAAGGTACTTCTTTCGTTGGTCCCGATAGTTATCGGGAGGTTAAAAACATTGCAGCTGCTGAATTTGACATTGGTTAGGCCTCCCTGCCTCCCCTTAGGGTGTATAGACTGATGACATAGGTAACAGCGTACCGGGTAGATAGGTAACACTATTTATCAATAAAGATGTCTTTTATTTTTTGGTTA
>DASZWG010000162.1:0-2892 GCA_035546675.1 Mucilaginibacter sp.
GTAGTGAAAGATTTCTATTTCTCTTCGCTGCATGAACCAATGGGTCCGCTGGTACTTTTCCTCGACAGGCAGTTCACGAACTATTATTTTGTCAAAGTAACAGGTGAAAATATACCTGCTACAATACAGGCGTTGCAGAAACTCTGGAAAGAGCGCGTGCCTTCGCGCCCATTCGAATACAGTTTCCTGGATGACGATTACAACAGCCTGTATATTTCGGAGCAGAAAACAGCCCATGTATTCAGCACGTTTTCAACCCTTGCCATCGCACTGGCTTGTATGGGCCTGTTCGGTCTGGCTGCATTTACAACGGCGCAGCGTACCAAAGAGATTGGCATCCGCAAAGTTCTGGGGGCCGATGTGACTGGCATTATGCTGCTGATGGCCCGCGATTTTCTGAAGCTCACAATAATTGCTGTATTGATCGCAGCGCCCGTCGCCTGGTATTTTATGCACCGCTGGCTACAGGATTTCGCTTATCATATTTCCATACAATGGTGGGTATTTGTTGTGGCCGGACTGCTTTCGGTGCTGGTGGCATTTATAACGGTCAGCCTGCAATCGGTTAAGGCAGCGCTGGCCAACCCGGTAAAAAGTTTAAGGAATGAGTAACGTTTTTCGTTTTCGATGGGTCATAGCATCATAAACCTGACAGGAGGGGACCATGTTAAAAAATTATTTGCGAAGCGCATGGCGCAACATCGCGAGGCATAAGTTTATCTCATTCATTAACATTTTTGGTTTAACCGTAGGTTTGACCTGCTGCTTGCTCATCGTTGCCTATATCATCAATGAGATGAGCTATGACCGGTACAATGTTAATGCCGGCCGCACTTACCGGGTGACGCGGATATTTTATTCGCGCAACGGCGAAGAGAATCTTCACCTAAGCTCCATAGCGCCGCCGTTCGGCCCGCTTCTGCAAACTGCATTCCCGGATATTCAGAAGGTAACGCGGGTTTTGCCCAATCGCAATACTATTTTTCGTTACAAGGAAAAAATGTTCAATGAACATAATGCATTTATGGCTGACGAAAACTTCTTCGGCGTTTTTTCAGTTGATGTAACCTCGGGAGATAAGAAAACCGCGCTGACCGACCCTTATTCAGTAATGCTTACGCCCGAAGTTGCCAGGAAATACTTCGGTGATGAAGATCCAATGGATAAAACCGTGATATTGGATAACACTAAACACGGATTTAAAGTAACCGGCATTTTCCAGCCGTTCCCGGCAAATGCGCACATGCACCCCGATATCCTGATATCGTTCAGCACGTTAAAGGACGATGCTATTTATGGCGAGAAACAACTGGAAACCAACTTTGGCAATAATTCCTTTTATACCTACCTGCTGATGCCCAAAGGTTACAATATGGATGTGATCACCAGGCAACTGGATGCTTTCATTGATAAATATATGCCGAGGTATCCCGGTATGCCGGCCAGCATTAAAATGCACCAGACGACCAAACTTACCATACAAAAACTAACTGATATTCATCTGCGTTCGCACCTGGATGACGAGATAGAACCTAACGGCGATATCAAGCGGGTCTATATTTTTTCGGTGATCGCTTTGTTCATATTGTTAATCGCCTGCATCAATTATATGAACCTGTCGACCGCCCGCTCGGCCCTGCGCGCTAAAGAAATCGGCGTGCGCAAAGTGATCGGCGCCCAGCGGCACGAGATCATCCGGCAATTCCTCGGCGAATCGGTGCTGATCACCTCGGTAGCGCTCATACTTGCTGCGGGGCTTACCTGGCTGCTGTTGCCTTATATTAACCGGATCGCAAACCTGTCACTTTCATTCGGCAGCCTGCTGCAATTCAAGGTGTTGATCGGAATATTGCTGTTGCCTTTTGTGGTCGGGTTGATCAGTGGCATTTACCCGGCTGTTTTTATGTCATCTTTCAGACCTGTTCAGGTATTGAAAGGCGTACTGAAAGTGGGATCAGGCAATATATCTTTCCGCAAAGTACTGGTTGTGGTGCAGTTTTCGGTATCGATCATATTGATCGTAGCTACCACGGTAGTTTTCCGCCAATTGCGATATATCGAAAATAAATCCCTTGGCTTTAATAAGGATTTTATCCTGACTACTGCCTATTCGGGTTCGCTGACTAAACAGTTTGATTCATTCAGACAGGAACTGTTAAGAAACCCGGCAGTGAAAGATGTGGGCCGTTCATCACGCATCCCTTCAGGTCGTTTGCTGGACGACCAGGGTGCGCAGGTGATCGAAGGCGGAAAGTCTGTTCCGACGCAGATCGAGTTGAAATACATCACAACTGATTTTAATTTTGTGCCAACCTACGGGATGACGATGGCAGCCGGCAGGAATTTCTCGAGGAGCTTCCCGACGGATACCGCGAATTTCATCATCAACCAAACAGCGGTACAGCAACTTGGGTGGAAGACTGATCAGAATGCGATCGGCAAGGACCTGATCTATGGTGGTACCAAGGGAAAGGTCATCGGTGTAGTGCACGATTTTCATTTTGAGTCTTTGCATCAGTCTATTGTTCCTATGATATTCCTCTTACCGCCGCCCGGCAGCAGCTATTATAACAGGATATCGATCAAAATAGATGGCCGCAATGTACAGTCGGCAATCAGCAGCATAGCCGATGTATGGCATCGTTATTTGCCGGATGTTCCTTTCGATTATACTTTCCTCGACGAACGTTTTCAGAAATTGTATGTTGCCGAGCAGATGGAGAGCCAGTTAGTTTCAATCTTTTCATGCCTGGCTATTTTTATCGCCTGTTTGGGCCTGTTCGGATTGTCGGCATTCACTATTTCACAGCGTGTAAAAGAGATCGGTATCCGCAAAGTACTGGGTGCAAGCGTGTCACAGATCGTAATGGAACTATCCAAAAACTTTTTGAT
>DASZWG010000163.1:0-1545 GCA_035546675.1 Mucilaginibacter sp.
TCATTCACAAAATCACTGTAAAATGTGTGCAGGAACCATTCGATCCCCTCACGGTTGGGCATCCATTCAAGCGAGCCCAGGAAAAACAGGCTGGGGAACTCGGTTTTGCTGAGATCGGGGTTGTAGTAAGACAGATCGATACCGAACGGCACGACCTCAACTGGTATTTTCGCCCCGTACATCATCAGGGTACTTTTATCCTGCGCGGTAAAAGCGGCAATCGCGTCGAATTTATTGATCTGCTGCAGCTCGTATCTTTTTATCCGGCGGGCCATCAGTTTCAGGTAGAACTTTTTAAAAGGATCGCTTTTTTGCAGGGCCAGCCTTTCCCATATCTGGTGCTCGATGTTGTGCGCCCGGTAAACCAGTTTCGATTTGCAGTTTCTCCTGACGGCATCGATATACGGAGCTACAAATAAGCCTTCGAACTGGATGATATCGTAGGACGTTTCCTTTATTTCGCTGATCAGCACCTTTTCAAATTCCTCGTCATAATAACGGGTAATGCTGTAGGCCTTCCGGTTGAACGTGGTCAGGAAACCATCGAACATCGACATGCTGATATCGATATCGTAGTAACGGTAATTTATCTTGCTCAACAGCTCATCCTGCTCGTCCTCTTCGTGGATATGCTTGCGCGCATTCAGCGCGATCAGCGAAACCTGGTGACCCAAATTGATAAGCCCCCTGATGGTGTTGCAAACCACAATAGGGTAGCCCCCATTTTGAGGGAACGGGACGCGATGTGTTAGTATGAGGACCTTCAAGCTGGTTTTAACCGGTTTAAGCAAATGTAAAAACCCTGAACCCCCAATCAAAGCATCTTCAGAAAATACTTAGCTGCGGATCGGTTACCTGGAAAGTTAGGCGGTGGTAAGGCGTAAAGCCGATCTTCAGTATGGTTTCGCGGTGTTTGGTGGTCGGGTATCCTTTATTATTGTGCCAGTCGTATTCGGGATGCTCGGCCGCTATTTGCTTCATGTAATCGTCGCGGTAGGTTTTGGCCAGTATGGAAGCCGCCGCGATGCTGAAATATTTGCCGTCGCCCTCAACAATACACTGGTGCGGCACTTCTTTATATTTATTGAAGCGGTTACCATCGACGATCAGGAATTGCGGCATCATTGAAAGCTGCTCGATGGCCCGGTGCATAGCCAGGAATGAAGCATTCAGGATGTTGATCTTATCGATCTCCTGGTTCGAAACAGAGGCTACAGCGAAGGCAAGCGCCTTTTTTTCGATCTCGTCGCGAAGCTTGTACCTGACGGCTTCAGGCAATTGCTTGGAATCATTGAGCGATTTGTGCCTGAACTTTTCGGGAAGGATGACAGCCGCGGCAAAAACAGGGCCCGCAAGACAACCCCGGCCCGCCTCATCACATCCCGCCTCCAGCAATTCGTGCTGATATCTTGCTAATAGCATATTGCGAAAATAAGGAAAGTGCTGTCCGAAGATCACAACTGTTGAAAAGTCGGGTATTTGGTTAAAAAATACGCAGCGTAAGCAGCGTAATATCATCAATAGGTTTGCCCTTGATGATCAGGT
>DASZWG010000164.1:0-5127 GCA_035546675.1 Mucilaginibacter sp.
AACCCTGATATATCAGAAAAGCTGTTAAATGCCGGGCTAAACAAAAATATGGAGATCATCGCCGACAGTGCCGAACCCAAATCCATTGAAGAATTAAAACGCCTGGGATGGAGGATAAATCCGGCAAAAAAAGGGCCCGACAGCATCAAATTATCCATCAATATTTTGAAACGCTATCCATTGAACATTACGCGCGACAGTCCGAATCTTCGCAACGAACTGAACCGTTATAAATGGAAAACCGATCGTTCGGGGCGGGTTTTAAACGAACCGGTAGACAGTTGTAACAATTTGATCGATCCTTTGCGATATGTTGCATTAAATAAATTAAAAATCAATAACTTAGTTCCCCCTCGCGCAAGGTTTCCTTTCCGGGAGGAGAAATTCCGCCAAACTATTCCGGTCTTGTAAAAATATGATCGAAAAAACACTGAGGACAACCGACGGCAAGATACAGGTTCGTATCCCGACCGTACTGAACGAGATCACCCTTGGCCAGATGATGGCCATGCAGGAAAAGAATTATCTCGATGATGTGGATGCTATCAGTATTCTCTCAGGCGTGCCAAAGGAGGATCTTTATAACGTCAAAAACTTTGACGATTTCCAGGTATTCGGTAATTATGTGCACCTCCTGGCCAATCAGATCAAATACCTGTATCAAAGCAATGTGCTGCCCCATAAGGTTGCATTTAACCCGGATGGTAAAAAAGTGACCGTGAATGTCATCCGCAATCTTTCCGTAGAGCCGGCCGGTGCGTTCCTTGCCGCCAGGAATATCATTGCCGACGAAATCAACGAACATATCAGGCAATACGGCGAAGAAGACTGGCAGGTGCATTTCCAGCCTTCGCTAAATGCGTGCTGCCATGTATTGGCGCATTACTTTTTCTGCCGCGTTACCGCCAAAAGATATGATGAATATGAAGCGGAAGCTTTTTGTGAGGAAATAAAAAAACTACGGGTAACGGAGGCTCTGCCCATTGCCAAACATTTTTTTACCTGTTATCCCAACTTATTGAAACAGAGAACAAGCTTCTTGCAACAGTTCCGACAGTACTGGAGAAAAAAGCGGGTATCCAGGCATTTGAAAAATTTAAATATATAAACACGGTTAATGCCCTTGCCGGGGGCGACATCACGAAATGGCAACTGATACTGGCGATGCCATACGACCGTGTGCTAACCAAGCTTTTACTGAATAAGACGGAGTCCGAATACCAACGCCGGTACGCTGATCTTTTAAGCGCACAGCGATAAACTTGCCTGTCCCAAACCTGAACTGATTGGCTTCAAACAATTCGGTAATGCTATTCTTCGATCAATAATTAACTAATCACTAAAATGCCCATACGCAACCAAATCCAGGCGATCACGCAATCGCTTACTGAACAACCCAGCTTTATTTACGGCACGGCCAATGAGCTGAATCTGCTGGCTGATGATACAGCCAATTTCCCGGTCGTATTCATGTACCCTTTACAGCCTATAGAGCTATCACCGCAGGTTAACGGCTCGGTGAGCAATACATTTTCACTTTACCTGGAGTTCTTGTATAAGACTGAGTTCGATCAGTTCACAGCAGATAATGAGACTTACGTGAACCAGGCGTTGCAAATGGCAAACGAGTTTATCGTTAAAGCAGCCAAATACCGTGAAAGTGACGGCCGGTATTTCCGAATTAAAGCCGGTGAAAAAGCCAAATGCCTGCCCGTGTATAACAAATTCGACACCAATTCAACTGGCGTTAACTTGACCATCACTATGCAGGTCATGTATTTTGATTCCTTTTAATGCCTTGATCCCTAAAATGGATGCAACAAACCTATGCCTGATTCAAATTTAAACTTACCCTTTAACGGGCTGGAGAGCTTCCTCGAACTGCTCAAAACCGATACCATCCATTCGCTGCAGGCAAACGGTAAGATGACCACAGGTCGCGCCGCAGAGCAAATCACTATTGCCGGCGAAGGTAACCGGGCGCAACTGGAAATTCCGGGGTATATGCTATTACTGGAAAAAGGCCGTGGACCGACAAGTCCAAATGCTTTGCCCTGTAATCCGCCGATGATCGAAAGAATCAAGACCTGGTGTAACGCCAAAGGCATTCCCGCGGAAGCAGTCTGGGCCATAAAAAAATCGATCGACAAAAAGGGCTTCAAAGGCATACCCGGTTTATTGTCAGAACCTTTGAGCGAAATCAATATCAACTTCCGGCTTGATCCGGCGGCTGAAGAAATAGCCGATACCATCGTTCAGCAACTGATAGATTCAATGGATCTATAATCCAATCGAGGCACTTCAACTACTGCAACCATTACAACCAATTTAACCATGAGCATAATTGCATCAATTGTTTATGCCGACACCTCGGTATCGGGCACACAAACCAACGGCAGCGTTTATATCCAGCTTCGCGATGCTGGCACTGGCCAGCTTACTAACGGGAACAACGTAACCGTGACTTACGATATGAATATCAATGGTACGGTTACAGAAAATACGGTTACCATATCCGGGCAATCGCAACTGATCTATAACGGTTTGCTCGGCAGCAGCGATCCGTTGTTTTTTACCAAATTCCAGGTCATCAGTGTAAGTTCCGGATCAAACCCCACGCCGCCGGTTAACCCATGCGATCTTGTGATCGATTATATCACTGTCGATAAACCGGAATCGGCTCCGGGTGCACTGGATGGGCAGATCACCATCAATGCCACGTCGGGCTACCTGCCTCTGCAATACAGCCAGAATGCAGGTGCTACCTGGCAAAGTTCGCCTGTTTTTACTGGCTTATCGGGAGGTTCTCACCAGTTCGAGGTAAAAGACGCCAATAGTGCGGGTTGTACAGCCACGCGCTCGGTCAATGTTCCTGTACTCAGTAATTTACTGGTATCAGATCCTTCGGCCGACCTCGGCAATGGCAACATCTCTCGCTGGAACGCCGCCTTTAACCCTATCATATTCACCTATCAGCGTAAAGATTTCGAGGTCACTTCGGTCACTCCCGATACCGAAAGCGGTAATGCGCTGTTATTGGTTAATGCCTCACTTTCCGATCCCGAAAGCGGATATACCGTTATACCCGGCGACATGGTGTACCTGAACACGGACAGCTATAAAGGAGTTTATACCGTAAGTGCCGCCAACAGTGACAATACCCTGCTTATACAAACACCGTATATCAGCGATGCCTCCGGTTTTATTAACATCAACAGGCTTCGCCCCTATTACAAGATACTGACACAGATCACTTACCAGGACAGCCTGACCGGGCAGCAGCAAACTATTACTGCCGCCAACAGACCCGATAATACAGGTCTCATCAAAGCTGATCTGTCCAATTTTCTGCGAAGTTTATTGCAGCCTAAAGATGACAGCGATTATACGCAAACCAATTTCAGAGATAACAATCTTTCGGCTAGCTACCAGATCAACTATGCGCAAAGCTGGGATGACGGTACAGCTAATGGCTATATATCAGACTATATTACGGTGAGTACACCGTTTTATGTCATCTATGCGGCCCGCCAGTTGGGGCAGCGTTATGGTGGTAACATGGCTGCTTTTGTGACCTTTGCATCAGTGTCTGACGATTCACAACTTGCAGCGTGGATTACGGATTTTCCCGAGCCGGCTTTCTCTGAAGGTTACCCGTTCGATATCAGCTTCATTTATAGTGAATACCTGCTTGGGCAGAATATTTATTGCGAGATCGTTCCCCTGGATATTAACCGCAATCCCCTGCCGGGCGATACGCAATCAACCGATCTGCTGAATGAAGACGGCTCATGGCTGCTGAATGAAGACAGCAGTAAATTCATTATAGCAGGCGAAACCCTGACCGACGCCTCTCTGCCCGCACAACTTGGCCTGAATCGTCTGCTCATTAACACCGCTTTCCCGGCTGAAGCGTATTATTTCACAGTCACACTAAAGTACAATGACGAAAATGATGCAGCGCATGCCGTCACCCAAACACAAACTATTCGTATCGACGATACAATCGATGAAAATTCGGTCTATTTACGCTGGATAGGCCTTACCGGTTCATGGAATTATTACCGTTTTGTTTATAACCAGGAAATATCGCTGGACGTGCAGAACGCTACGATCATTAAAAACTTTGTATCCGACTGGGAAAATCAGCAGGGCATAGAGGAAGTGATCGCCAAGGATGCCGGGCAGAAAATGAAAGTGATGGCTGAGGACTTGTCAGTTAACGATATCAAGGGTCTTCAATCTATCAAATACTCACCTAAGGTACAGATGCTGGTGAATAAAAACCCGGTAAAATGGCAAACCATTGTGATCAATACCGCTACCTACAGTGAATATGAAACCCTAAACGGACAAGCGCCCTTTAGCATTACATTCAATATGCCTTCGATCAACATCCAGACACAATAAGTTTGTTGGAAAGTTGAAACGTTATAAGGTCGAAATGTGTTCTTATCAGCCACTGCCAGCCTTACAACCCTCCAACATTACAACCCTGCTAACAATCTAAATGAATCAGCTTCAACTATACATCAACGACCAACTCGCCGACCTGAACGACGACTCTCCTATCGCCCTTACTTTCCAGATCAATAACCTGGCCGAGGTGCAAAACCAGCAGGGTAATACCAGCAACCAGTTCAAATTGCCGCTTACCCAGCGTAACCGTAAAATACTGGGTTTCCCGGATGACGTAGCCTTCGCCACCAATGCGCCTTATCAGCAATACCCGGCTAAACTGGTTCAGGACGGGCTGGAGATCATACCTTACGGTATTGCCGAGCTCAATAACATCGATCAGGACAATGCCAATGTAACCATCCTGTCGGGCAATGTGGATTTTTTTGATGCAATAGACGGTAAACTGTACGATATGGGCGACAGCACCAGCCAGTGGAGCAATTACGGCAAAAACTTAGTATGGAAGCCTTACGACCATGTCTGGAATATCGACAATATCGCGGCATCCCAAACAAAAACCAGCGGATGGATATACCCTATCATCGATTACGGCTTTATTAATGGCGATGACTTTTCACAGCATATTGATGTTCACAATTTAAGGCCCGGATTTTTCATCAAAACAGCGATCGATCTTTTGCTGCAATCAGCCGGATATAAAGGCAA
>DASZWG010000165.1:0-2600 GCA_035546675.1 Mucilaginibacter sp.
TTATTACCCGTAAAGGCGAAGGGTGACGTCCGGTTACGGTCAGTATTATCTTTTAATATCTGTGGTATTTTCGGAATGCCCTGCCACAGCAATGCATCGTCCTTTATTTTTTTGCTGATACGCGATGTTTCAATTTCGTCCAAAACGTCGCTTAACTGGCTGCCAAGGAAAATAGATATGATCGCTGGCGGCGCTTCGTTCGCTCCGAGGCGATGATCGTTATTAACCGAGGCTATGGAAGCCCGCAGCAGATCGGCATGCTCATATACGGCCCTGATGGTATTGACAAAAAATGCCAGGAACATCAGGTTATTTTTTGGCGTTTTGCCAGGTGACAGCAGATTTTTCCCGGTATTGGTTATCATCGACCAGTTGTTATGCTTTCCTGATCCGTTGATGCCGGCATACGGCTTTTCATGCAGCAGTACTTTAAAATTATGCCGCAGCGCTACACGGTCCATCAGGTCCATCAGCAACTGGTTATGATCAATAGCCAGGTTGATCTCTTCATAAATGGGGGCACATTCAAATTGCGATGGCGCCACCTCATTGTGACGCGTCTTGAGCGGTATGCCCAATTGCAGGGCCTCGGTTTCCAGGTCCTGCATGTAGGCATACACCCGCTCGGGTATCGAACCGAAATAATGATCTTCCAACTGCTGGTTTTTCGCCGAAATGTGACCGAAAAGTGTGCGGCCGGTGAGATACAGGTCTGGTCTTGCATTGAATAGTGCGATATCGACCAGGAAATATTCCTGTTCAATGCCCAGCGAGGCATTTACCTTCTCAATACTTTTATCAAAATAGTGGCATACGTCCACTGCTGCCTTATCTAAAGCATTCAGCGCTTTTAGTAACGGTACCTTATAATCGAGCGCTTCGCCTGTGTACGAAACAAAAACCGTCGGAATACAAAGCGTGCGCCCCATGATAAACGCGGGCGAGGAGGGATCCCACGCCGTATACCCGCGTGCCTCAAAGGTGTTTCGCAGGCCGCCGCTGGGAAAGCTGGACGCGTCAGGTTCCTGTTGGGCTAAAGCATCACCCGAAAAAGTCTCGATCGCGCTGCCATCTGAAGCGGGCTCAAAAAAAGCATCATGCTTTTCGGCCGTAGTGCCGGTAAGCGGCTGGAACCAATGTGTATAGTGTGTTGCTCCTTTGCTGATGGCCCATGCCTTCATGGCCGATGCTACCTGCTCGGCCATGTCACGGGGGATGGGCTCATTTTTATCGATAGAACTCACAATACCCAGGTAAGCTTCCTTTGAAAGGAACTCTTTCATTTTCTGCTTATCGAATACGTTCGAGTTATAATAGTCCGATATCTTGTTCGAAGGTGGTTTTACTTCGGGTATAGTGCGCTTTAGCACTGTTTCAAGTGCCTGGAATCTGAAATTTGACATTTTACTCTGCTTGTTTCAAGGTTTCAGGTCAAATGTAAAATTATCCTTTAATATATGTGAAAATGTCAGGGCAAAATGTCATCGGGTTAACTTTGTGCAGAAAATACACTATGTATAAGTTTTTATTGGCATAAAAAGAGGATTATATAATAATAGCAATAAAAACTCAAGTAAATTTCTATTGGATTTACTAAAATTTCTTAAATCTTATATTTTACTACATATTTTATCCATAATATGATTCTATTGTATCTTTTTTATTAACAATAATTTAAAATTACTGTTAAATTTTATAGATTTTTTAAGATTTTAATAATTCTTTATGTTTTTATATCATTTTTAATTGTAAAAATTTGGTTAATTAATAAAACATACATAATTTCATGAAAAAATTGATAATTTTTTATTTAAAATGTGAATTTTATATAATACTGTCAATAAAAATGCTTGCTGTTTCATTATTAATCTTACATAACAATCAAATAAACTCAATCAACAATCAAATCAATCCAAATTATTAAGCTCATGAAAAGAATACTTTTACTCTTGTCGCTGTTCACTGTTTCAGTTCTATCCGCAAGCGCAGCCACTACAATGCCTGCCGATACCGGTAAGGTAGGTACCGGCGCCGATCCTAAAGATCCACCGCTGATCTTTTCGGGATCTGTGGATACTTACTGGAAATATGATTTTTCGGGTAAAGCGAATATCCCGACCAGTTTCGCATCTGATCAGAATTCCGTATCGATCGGCATGGTCGACCTGGGCGTTAAAAAGAAGGTAGGCAAAGCAGCTTTTGTCGGTGAATTATCTTTCGGTCCGAGGAGTGATCAGTCCATCCCAACTTCCGGTTATCACATCCAGAACCTGTATGTATCCTATGATGTGACAGACAAATTCAACCTGACCGCGGGCTACATGGGTACCTTCATCGGGTACGAAGTGATCTCTCCGGCAGCTAACTTTAACTACTCTACTTCCTACCTGTTTACCAACGGCCCCTTCCAGAATGCAGGCTTCAAAGCCACTTACGCCTTTTCGGACAGGGTGAGCCTGATGGCCGGCGTATTCAATAATTACTGGAACGTTTATAGTTCGTTCATTAACACAGGAACCGCTACCGCTCCCGGCGACGTATCGACATTCGGTGCACAGTTAATGGTCGTTCCGGTTAAAAACTGGACCGCTTACCTGAAC
>DASZWG010000166.1:0-4060 GCA_035546675.1 Mucilaginibacter sp.
TGGGCATATCGCTGGCCGAAATGATACGGCAGGACAAGATCGCCATTATATCCTGCACCGGGGCCAACCTGGAAGAGGATATCATGAACCTGGTAGCGCATTCGCATTACAAACGTGTGCCGCACTACCGCGACCTGAGTCCGCAGGACGAGTGGAACCTGCTCGAAAACCACTATAACCGGGTAACGGATACCTGTATACCCGAGGAAGAGGCCTTCAGGCGTTTGCAAAAACATATCCACAAAATATGGAAGGACGCCGACAATAAAGGCGAGCGTTATTTCCCGCACGAATACATGTATAAAATACTGCTGAGCGGCGAACTGGAGCAGTATTATGAAATAGACCCTAAAAACTCGTGGATGCTGGCCGCAGCTGAAAAAAACCTGCCGATCGTGGTACCTGGATGGGAAGATTCGACCATGGGCAACATTTTTGCCTCTTATGTGATCAAAGGCGATATTAAAGCGACCACCATGAAAAGCGGTATCGAATACATGGCCTGGCTGGCCGACTGGTATGTAAAGAACTCGGATGGTAAAGGCGTGGGCTTTTTCCAGATCGGCGGCGGCATAGCCGGCGATTTCCCGATATGTGTGGTGCCGATGCTCTACCAGGACATGGAAATGCCGGAAATACCATTCTGGAGCTATTTTTGCCAGATCTCCGATTCGACCACATCATACGGTTCTTATTCAGGCGCCGTGCCCAATGAAAAGATCACGTGGGGTAAGCTGGGTATCGATACGCCTAAGTTCATAGTTGAGTCGGATGCTACCATTGTAGCGCCGCTCATCTTTGCCTGGCTGTTAAAACAATAATTTTTTTATTGAAAAAAACTTAATATTGTATTGTATTCCCGGTTGCATCTATTGATTAAACAATGCTTTTTGACGTTCATTTCAGCGCTTTTTATCATTATTTAGAACGATTATAAATTATATATAACTGTCATTAATTTGTCAGCCATACTGTAATAAATTTTACTTTTGTGGCTGAAAAAACAGCAAGAATTACACGTCCTTCGGTGATTTTAAACACTTAACACAGCGAATTATTTAGCATAAATACATTTTATGAGAAGCATCTCATTGATTTTAAAACAATTCTCACGGTCGGTTTTACTGGTAACGGGTTTGTTGGTCTGGGGGCTTACTGCCCATGCCCAAGGCGATGCAGCCAAAGGCAAAGCCTTGTTCGAGGCAAAATGTACCACCTGTCACGCGATCGACCGGCAAGTGATCGGCCCGGCGCTCGGACCACAGTTGACTACGGAAACCGACGACAAATGGCTCACCAAATGGGTGCAGAATAACCAGGCGCTGATCGCTGCAAAAGACCCTAAAGCCCTTGCTATCTACAACAAGTTCAACCAGGCCGGTATGACCGTATTCGGCGACCTTTCAGACGCCGATGTGACCAATATTCTCACTTACGTTCGGTCTGAATGGAAAACGATGCAGCAGCCCAAACCGGGCGGTGGCAATGCACAGCCAGTGGCAACCGGGCCAAGCGACCTGGTGATATTTGGCTTGATCGGTGTAATCGTTATTGCTTTCATCGTGATCCTGGTGCTGAACAAGGTGATCGGTACGCTGGAAAAACTGCTGCTCAGGAAGCCTGAATTGCTGGTAGAAGAAGCCCCGGCCGAAAAGAAAGCCCCGGTTGACCGTTTAGCCCTGGTAAAGAAATTAGCCAAGAATAAAAAATTCGTGTTCTTTGTCCTGATCTGCGTATCGATAGCAGGCGGAAGCTGGACCTGGATGACGCTTTGGAATATTAACCAGCACCAGGGCTACGAACCCGTGCAGCCGATCAAATTCCCGCACGACTTGCACGCAGGGGTAATGCAGATCAACTGCCAGTACTGCCACTCGGGCGCCTACAAATCAAAAAACGCTTCCATACCGTCG
The DNA here is from genome assembly GCA_035546675.1 of Mucilaginibacter sp. Classification (GTDB taxonomy): domain Bacteria; phylum Bacteroidota; class Bacteroidia; order Sphingobacteriales; family Sphingobacteriaceae; genus Mucilaginibacter. The sequence goes on from DASZWG010000166.1 coordinate 1,914, forward strand.
CTCAATGTGTGTATGAATTGCCACAAGGTGATCGACAGGAGAAAAGGAGCATCTGAAGCTTCGCCCGAGATCGCCAAGATATACTACGCTTTGGGATTTGACCCTAAAACGCAAACGTACGACACCACCAAGCGGCACCCGATACAATGGATACGCATCCACAATTTGCCCGACTTTGCTTATTTCAACCACTCGCAGCACGTAAAGGTAGCGGGATTGAAATGCCAGACCTGCCACGGTCCGGTTCAGACCATGAAAGAAGTTTACCAGTATTCGCCGCTTACCATGAAATGGTGTATCCAGTGCCACAAGCGCACCGAGATCAAGATAAAGGGTAATGCTTATTACGAAAGAATGGAACAGGTGCATGAACTGCTGCGGAAAGGCGGTAAAGTAACCGAAGCCATGATGGGCGGTATAGAGTGCGCCAAATGTCACTATTAATAAATATTTAAGAGAACATTACAGTTTATACAACTTAAATGGACAGCAATAAAAAATACTGGAAAGGTTTAGAAGAACTAAACAACGAACCGGAATTTGTTGAAAAAAATAAACATGAGTTTGCCGAGCCGATACCGATAGAAGAAGTTTTGAGCGGTACGGGTTTGATGAACAGGACACCGCGCCGTGATTTTCTGAAAGCTTTGGGCTTTGGTGTTGGCGCAGTTACCCTGGCTGCCTGTCAGCGTGTTCCGGTGCATAAATCGATCCCCTACCTGGTCAAACCGGATGATGTAACTCCGGGTGTACCGAACTATTATGTTTCTACTTATGACGGGCACGCGATTTTGGTAAAAACACGTGAAGGTCGTCCTATCAAAATAGAAGGTAACCCAACCGATCCGCTGGCAAAAGGCGGGTTGAGTGCACAGGCGCAGGCTTCTGTACTCGATCTGTACGATTATAACCGCCTCAACAATCCGATCGTGAACAGCAACGATGCGGGCTGGAGCGAAGTTGATGAATTTGTGATGAAGGAGCTTGCCGCTATCAAAGCGGGTGGTAAAAAGATCGCTTTGATCACATCGACCATCAGCAGTCCATCAAGCTTAGGTGTTATAGCCGATTTTATCGCGCAATATCCCAATACAAAACATATTACTTATGATGCCATGTCGTACACAGGCATCATCCAGGCCAATCAGAACAGCTTTGGTAAGGCAGTAGTGCCGCACTATCGTTTTGACAAGGCCGACCTGATCGTAAGCTTCGGCGCCGATTTCCTGGGTACCTGGATATCGCCGACCGAGTTTATGAACCAGTATGTTCAGAACAGGAACAACAAGTCGCTGCAAAATAAAAAGATGTCGCGCCATATCCAGTTCGAGACGGGTATGAGCAATACCGGCTCGAATGCCGATACGCGTATCCTGATCAAACCTTCGGAAGAAGGCGTAGCGCTGATCAACCTGTATAACCTGGTATCTGGCACAACCCTGCCGGGAAGCACTAAGCTGAATAACCCCAACGCCGATAAAGCCGTTACGCTTGCCGCTAAAGAGTTGCAAAATGCCAAAGGCAAAGCGCTGGTCGTATCAGGATCGAATGATGTCGCTATTCAAACGCTGGTTAATGCCATTAATTGCCTGCTCGGAAGCTACGGCAATACCATCGACTTGGATAATTTCTCAAATCAATATCAGGGTAACGATGCCGAATTTGCGGCATTTGTAAGCGAAATGGGACAGGGCGGATATGACGCTGTGATGTTCATGAACGCTAACCCGGCATACGATTATTATAACGCCAAGGAATTTACCGATGCTTTGAAAAAGGTGCGTCTGAAATTGTCCTTCGCCGACCGTAACGACGAAACCAGCGTACTTTGCAACGTGGTTGCTCCGAGGCATTATTACCTGGAATCATGGGGCGACGAAAACCCTATCGAAGGGTATTACAGTGTTGTTCAGCCGGCGATCAGACCAGTATACGATACCCGTCAGTTTGAAGAAAGCTTGATGGTCTGGTCTCAAAACCCGATCAAGGATTACTATTCTTACGTTCGCAATACCTGGGACAAGACACTGCTGGCAAAAGGCGGCTTGTCGGGCCAGAAAGGCTGGGAGACCCTGCTGCAAACTGGTTTTATTAAAGTTGCCGACAAAGCGCCGGGGACTTATAATTTTAGCCTTGCATTGAACGGT
>DASZWG010000167.1:0-3882 GCA_035546675.1 Mucilaginibacter sp.
GAAAGCCCCTTGTTCATGGCGTCATAAATACCCTCATCCCGTTCGCTGATGAGCCTGATTCGATCCCGAAACGGCCCGATCACATCCAATGTGCCATCTGCCGAAAGGCCGTCAATAATAATGTATTCAATGTTGGGATAAGTCTGACCCAACACTGAGCGCAACGTTCTGCCGATGTGTTTTACATCGTTAAAAACTACGGTAATGACACTTAGCTTTGGCTGAAACATTAAACCCTCCCGTCTCCGCCGGCCGGCGAAGAAGTCTTTAAAAGTTTATGATAAAGACTGATATGACTTTCCGCTATCACTTTTTCCGAAAAATTGTCGATCACAGTTTGCCGGGATTGACGCTGTAATTTCTCCTTTTCGGGATAATTGATCATCCACATGATACCGGCCGCAAAACTTTCGGATGAACGATAATCCGCCAGGTAACCGTTGTATTCGTGCTTCACCATATCGGGTATCCCCCCGGTTTTGAATGAAACCACCGGCGTACCGCACGAAAGGCTTTCCATTACCGTATACGGCAGGTTATCCTCCAGCGAAGGTATCAGGAAAACGTCCGCGGCGGCATAACAGAGCGCCAGTTTTTCATCGTCGCCTATCGTGCCGAGGAAGGTGGTTTTGAACGGAAATTCGGGCACATCCTCTGTATTCCGGTTGCCAAAAACCACCAGTTCTATATCTTCGGTTTTCGCCCCCGGCTTTGTTTTTAATATCTCAAGACTTTCCAGCAAATAGCCTGTCCCTTTGTGCAGGTCCTTGCGTGACGGCATAAAGCCGCTCAGCAGGATAAACTTATCAGCTGCAAATCCGGCTTTCTGTTTCGCTTCCTGCTTACCCATCGGTCTGAAAACAGCGGTTTCGAGGGTATTAGGTATCTGCTCCAGGGGCTTATTCCCTGCCAGGCTGCTTTCCATTACCGAAGCCCTGCTCCAGCTGCTTGGCGAGATCACGGTGAAATCCAGCCTCGAATAGGCATCCCGTTTTTGTTGCCATATCCGGTGCGAATAATCGTTTGGGGATGAAACTTTAAGCAGGGGGCAATTCCCGCACCCCCGTTTAAAATGATCGCAATCGTAGCGTACATGGCAGCCGCCTGTGAACGAATTGCTGTCGTGGAATGTCCATACCACGGGCTTCTTCAGCCTGGCGATCTCGGCGATATAACGAGGGTTCAGAAAACCATGGTTGACCCAGTGCAGGTGAATGATATCGGCGGCTTTTACGTCGGGGTGATGAATGACTGACCGGCCGAACCAGGTGAACGAAAACGGGGTTCTCAGCGCCTTCAGGTACCTTTTTGCCAATATACGTTCAAGCACGATGGTACCAGCCGTGTACATTTTTTGTAACAAATTATGGTTAAACTCCCCTATTCGCGGATTTTTACCAAATTTATAGTGCACAATAACTTTGGAATCAATATTTTGGCTCAATAACGCATTGTTCAGCCGGATACAGGCTCTGCCTGCACCGCCGTTTCCGTCATAAGTATTCAGATGCACTACTTTCAAGATGTCTCAAAAATACATTTATTCGTTTCAAATAAATTTCAGACCGTATGAAAAAACTATACCTGCTCCTGTTCGCAATTTTGGTAATGCAAAATCTTACCTATGCACAAAGCCAGGAAGTGTACTTCACTTCGTACCCCACACTCACCCCGGATGGCAAGACCGTCATCTTTAGTTATGAGGGCGACCTGTGGAAAGCTGATATCGACAACCCTGTAGCGACCAGGCTCACCGCCATGCAGGGCGAAGAGACCTGTGCGCGTGTATCGCCCGACGGTAAATGGCTGGCATTCTCGTCTAACCAGTTCGGCAATAACGACGTTTACGTGATGCCGATGGCCGGCGGGGAAATCAAACAGCTCACCTGGCACGAGGCCAACGACCAGGTCGATTCGTGGAGTTGGGATTCGAAATCGATCTATTTTACCTCGAATCGGTATAACAACTTTACCGAGTATAAAGTGAACGCTGACGGTGGAACGCCGATACGCGTATTCGGCAATTTTTTCAATACCATCCACGATGTTTTTGAAAGCCCCACAACAGGCGAATTATTTTTTAATAATACCTGGGAAAGCTACCTGTTCCCCCAGCGTAAGCGTTACAAGGGAGCCTACAATCCCGACATCCAGTCGTATAACCCTCAAACCAAAGTTTACAAACAATATACCGACTGGATCGGGAAAGATTTCTGGGCGACATTAGATCAGAAAGGGAATATTTATTTCGTGTCGGACGAGGGAAACGGTGAATACAATCTCTATACTTTTATCGACGGGAAGAAAATAGCCCTGACGCAATTCCCCACATCGATCAAACGCCCGTTTGTGAGTGCTAACGGCGAAAAGGTTGTGTTTGAGAAAGACTACCAACTGTACGTATACGATGTCGCTTCCAAACAGGCACAAAAGCTCCATTTGAGCATTTCGCGCAATGACGTGCTGCCCAAAGAACAGGAATTTGATGTAAAGGGAAAGATCGAAGCGATGGATGTATCGCCCGACGGGAAAAAGATGGCCCTTGTATCGCGCGGTGAGCTTTTTGTGAGCGATGTGGAAGGCAAATTCATCCGCGAGATGGAACGGGGCAATTCTGAAAGGGTGACTGAAGTAAAATGGCTCCCGGATAACCGGACGCTGATATTCGCGCAAACGCTGGGCGGATTCCCGAATTGGTATACGATTGCTGCCGATGGTAACGGTAAAGAAAAGCAGATCACAAACGAAAAACAGACCGACCGTGGCCTTACAGTAAATAAAGATCACACCAAAGGCGTTTACATGAGCGGCCGTAACGAGATCAGGCTCATCGACCTGAAAACGCTGGAAAGTAAGACGATCGCCAATGACGAGATCTGGGGTTTCGAGAATTCAACACCCTATATTTCTCCAAACGGTCAGTACGTGGTTTACACCGCTTACCGCAATTTTGAGGAAGATATTTTTGTCTACGACATCAATACCGGCAAAACGCTGAACCTGACCAACAGCGGCGTCACCGAGTCGGAGCCTTTCTGGTCGCCCGATAACAAATATATTTATTTCAGTTCGTCGCGCACACAGCCTAATTACCCTTATGGTGCTACCAATACGCATATTTACCGGATGCCGCTGCAAAAGTTCGACGAGCTGTTCAGGCTGGATAAATTCAATGCGCTGTTCAAAGAAGAAAAGAAGGACAGCACTGCCAATGACGAGAAGAAAAAAGGCAAGAAAAAGAATGACGTAAAACCTGCACCCAAACCACCTGCAGAAATGGTGATCGATACCGACGAGATTATGAAACGGCTTGAACAGGTAAGCAGCAATTTTGGCAGGCAAGGCTCGCCTTATGTGATACAAAAAGGCGACAAAACTTATGTCTATTATGTATCCGACCAGGATGACGGCCAATGGGCTATCTTTCGTACGCTGATACAGCCCTTTGAAGATAATAAGACCGAGAAGGTGAACGGAAGCAGCGGTTTTGGGTATGATATCATCCCCGGCGGCGACAAATATTATGTGCTTGCCGGAGGGAATATCTATACCCTGAATCCTGATGCCAATAAAATAGATAAGATCGACATCAGCTACAAGTTTGACCGCAACCTGGCAGGTGAATTCAAACAGATGTTCGATGAGGCATGGGCGGGTTTGGATGAAAACTATTATGACGGCAATTTTCATGGCACCAATTGGCAAAAGATGCACGATCTGTACAGTACTTATCTGCCATATCTGAATGATCGTGCCGATCTGCGCCTGCTGCTGAATGATATGCTGGGCGAACTGAATTCATCGCACCAGGGATTTTACTCGAACGGCAGCGAGGAAAAGAAGACGCTGAATTACCGCACGATGGAAACCGGCATCATGTTC
>DASZWG010000168.1:0-3801 GCA_035546675.1 Mucilaginibacter sp.
GTTAATGAAAAAAATATCCTGAAAATCTTCAGCCTTTGCTGCATGGTATTGTCGAACGCCATTTTATACGCGCAAAAATGAAGCTAAATTGTTTCTCTAAGATGATGTAACTGAAATGTTGCAAAAAAGCCCCTTAAAAGGGGCTGTGAGTCGTTTTAAAATTGTAAAAATTACGGTTAATCGGCGTTGGCTCTGAACATCAGGGCACCCACGGTAACATTGGTCCGGCTGTCAATCAGTATCGCGCCGCCAGTGGACTTATTTTTATGGAACAGGTCAAAAGCCAGCGGTTCGGCTGTTTTGATCACTATGCGGCCGATATCGTTCAGCCTGAAATCTTCATCGTATTCTTTTTCGAGCGTATTGATGTTCACTTTATACAATATCTCCTGTATACGGCAGCGTGTCACCTTGCTGTTGTGCTGCAGAAAATAGGTATGGGCAGTATCCAAAGGCTTGGTATCCATCCAGCACAGGTCGGTTTCGATCAATTGGGAAACGACAGGCCGACTGTGAGCGCTTACCAGTACATCGCCGCGGCTGATATCAATCTCATCCTCAAGGTGTATGGTGACCGACATACCCGCCGTGGCAATTTTGGGCTCCTTATCGGCCAGTTCGATCCTGCTGACGGTAGTATGGAAACCGGACGGCAAAACGGTCACTTCATCATTCACACTAAATGAACCGCTTGCTACCCGGCCCGCATAGCCGCGATAATCGTGCAATTCATCGGTCTGCGGCCGTACAACCCACTGCACCGGGAAACGGCCGTGGTCGCTTTGCGTATCTACCGGTATCTCGACGGATTCGAGATAGGGCAGGAGGCTTTCGCCCAGGTACCAGGGCATCTTTACTGAAGGATAGACGATGTTATCGCCTTTCAGCGCACTTACCGGGATATAGGTCACCTGTTTTAAGCCCACTTTTTCGGCTAAACTTTTATAATCCTCAACGATCTTTTCAAAAACCTCCTGGCTGAAATCGACCATATCCATTTTGTTCACAGCCACAACAACGCGCGGCAGGCCAAGCAGGGATACCAGGAAAGAGTGACGAATGGTTTGTTCGATGACGCCCTTACGCGCATCGATCAGGATAATGGCCAGGTCCGAATTGGAGGCCCCGGTAACCATGTTGCGGGTATACTGAATATGCCCGGGAGCGTCGGCTATAATGAATTTACGTTTCTCTGTCTGAAAATATTTATAGGCTACGTCGATGGTAATACCCTGTTCGCGTTCGGCCTTTAAACCGTCGGTCAGGATAGCCAGATCGATAGTTCCGTCGTCATTTTTGCGGTTGGCGCGTTGCAGCGCCTCCAGTTGGTCGATCAGGATGGCTTCACTATCGTATAATAAACGGCCTATCAGGGTACTCTTCCCGTCGTCGACACTGCCGGCTGTAATAAATTTTAAAATATTCATAATATTTGAGTTCGAATTTCGGATGTTCAATTTCGAATTTTGACAATTTTAGTTCGCAATTCGCATTTCCAGTTCCGAGATCAGAAATAGCCCCCTTTCTTGCGTTCTTCCATTGCAGCTTCGCTTACTTTATCATCCATGCGCGCATCGCGTTCGCTTATCCTGGAGTCGCCTATTTCGTTTATGATATCGTCGATTCGGAAAGCGTATGATTCTACTGCAGCAGTACAGGTCATATCGCCCACGGTACGGAAGCGCACGTTCTTGCGTTCCACCACATCTTCATCATCCATGTTCAGGAATGGGGAAGCGGCCATGTATACGCCGTTACGGGTAATAACATTCCGCTCATGCGCAAAATAGATCGTCGGCAGGGGTATGTTTTCTCTGCGGATATAGTTCCATACATCCAGTTCGGTCCAGTTACTGATGGGAAATACCCTTACATTTTCGCCCTTATGTATCTTACCGTTATACAGGTTCCATAATTCAGGGCGCTGGCGCTTGGGGTCCCACTGGCCAAATTCATCCCGAACAGAAAAGATGCGTTCTTTGGCCCGCGCTTTTTCCTCGTCGCGGCGGGCGCCGCCAATGCAGGCGTCAAACTGGTGTTTGGCAATGGTATTCAGTAAAGTAACCGTTTGCAACTGGTTGCGGCTGGCATTCTTGCCTTTTTGTTCAACCACGTTGCCGGCGTCTATATCGTCCTGCACATAACCTACGATCAGCTTTTCGCCGATGCGTTCGATCATCTGGTCGCGATAAATAATGGTTTCTTCAAAATTATGACCGGTATCGATATGTACCAGCGGGAATGGGAATTTACCCGGTCTGAATGCTTTCAGCGCCAGGTAAACCAACGTGATAGAGTCCTTGCCGCCCGAGAACAACAGGGCAGGTTTTTCAAACTGCCCGGCCACCTCGCGCAGGATATAGATCGCCTCAGCTTCCAGCTCATCCAAATAATCCAACTGCTCTTTACTACTCATATATGTTCAATAGTTCTATAATTTAGTTATTATTTGCTTACCTCATGTAAACCGCACTCTTTTTTTGACTGATCTTCCCACCACCATCTTCCGGCGCGAAAGTCTTCGCCGGGCTGAACGGCACGGGTGCAGGGCTGGCAGCCTATGCTCGGAAAGCCCCTGTCGTGCAGCGTATTATAAGGAACGTTGTGTACCCTGATATATTCCTTTACCTGGTCGAGCGTCCAATCATAGATCGGGTGAAATTTCACCAGGTTATGCACATCATCCCATTCCACATTCCCCATAAACTGACGGTTGGCCGATTGTTCGGCACGGATGCCGGTTACCCAGCATTTGTTCCCGGCAAGGGCGCGGCCAAGGGGCTCAACTTTACGGATGCCGCAACATTCCTTGCGGTTTTCAACCGACTCATAGAAACTGCTGGGGCCTTTGGCATTCACCATTTGTTCCAGCAGCTCGTTATTGGGATAGTAGGCATGAATGGGTTTACCGTACATTTCCATGGTTCGGTTCCAAACATAATAGGTTTCGGGAAAAAGGCGACCGGTCTCGAGCGTAAATATTCTGACCGGCAAATCGTTGGTGAATATCATGTGTGTGATCACCTGGTCTTCCCATCCGAAACTGGTCGAAAATACGATCTTTCCGGGATATTTTCCGGCAAGCAAAGCCAAAGCCTCAACAGGTTCGAGCCCGCGTATCTCATGCTTTATATCTTCTGTTTCAGTCATTTTTACAGTTTGATCAAAAATTTAATAATGCTGTTCAGGCTAACCGCTACCACAATAACCGCTACGGCTATCATCAGTGTTTTTGCCGATAGTCTATTCGATATTTTTGCTGCTATGGGTGATGCCAGGGCGCTGCCGATAACCAGTCCGGCCACTGCTTCCCAGCGTGCGCCACTTAGCATTGTAATAAATGTTAGCGAACTCATCAGGGCAATAAAAAACCTCGAAAGTTTTACGGTTCCTAATGAAAAGCGCGGGTGGCGGCCGCCAGCGATCAGGCTGGATAATACGATCGAGCCCCATCCTCCGCCGCCTACGGCGTCGATAAATCCGCCGCCAAAACCTAGTAAACCGATCCTTTTGATCTTGCCGCTGACCCGTTTACGGCCCGTTTGAAGCGCTTTGCGGAAAATCACAATACCCAATATGAGCGTATAGAGCGAAACGAACGGTTTGGTATAATGGCTGTAATGTTCGAGCGAAGAAAGAATAAATGCACCGCTTACCGCACCGATAATACCGGGGATTAGCAGCATTTTGAACAATTTCCAGTTGATATTGCCCATGCGGTAGTGCATCCATCCGGCAATGCCATTGCTCAGTATCTCCGAAAGGTGCACACCCATACTGGCCGAAGCAGGAGGGATGCCC
>DASZWG010000169.1:0-3638 GCA_035546675.1 Mucilaginibacter sp.
AATTCATCGATATTCCGCGTCAGGTCGAAGCGCCCGCTCATGCAAACTGCCTTTCTGAAAAAATGCGGATGTCTGAGCGACAGGTTGAGCGCATGGAAAGCGCCCATGCTGCACCCGGCAACGCCAAAATCGCCGCCGTGATTTTCCTGCTGCATCAGCGGTATCACTTCATCCAGGATATACCTTTCGTATTCCAGGTGCCGTTTAATACGGTCCGAAGGTGGAATGTCCTGGCAGTAAAAACTTTCGGCATCGATACTGTCGACACAAAAAAGCTGCAGTTCGCCGTTGCTGATCCGGTCGTTGAGCGCTTCCACAAGACCCCAGTTCTCATAGTCGAAGAACCTGGCCATGCGGGTGGGGAAGAACAGCACGGCCCTGCCAGCGTGCCCGAAAACGAGCATTTCCATATCGCGCCGCAGCGCGGGACTGAACCATTTGTGATATTCCCTGTTCACGGTTTCAGGCCGAAAATATCAGCAGTCAATATTACCGTAAAATAAAAATAAGATTAACGATTGATATACTCGCCGGTCACCCGCTTCCATAGTCCGTACCCGGCGTCGCTAAGGTGCAGGCCATCGGCCGTGTAGTACTTCTTTTGCGGCAATCCCGACGGGTCGACCATCTCTTTGAATATATCAATATATCTCCAGTTTTTCGCATTGGCAATGATCTCGTGTTCGATCAGCGTGTTGGCCGATCTGAACTGTTCGATCAGGTGGCGGCGGCTGACACTCGGTTTGAGCGATATGAAATAGCAGGGTATATCGCCGAAATGCCGGGCGGTTTTAACCAGCAGTTGCTGAAAAAAGATAAACACTTCTTCGGGGTGACGTCCGTCGCCCAGGTCGTTATCGCCTGCATAAACCACAAACCTTTTCGGCCGGTAGGGGCCCATAATCCGCTCGAAGTACCACACGCAGGCCGCCAGCGTGGAACCGCCGAAGCCGAGATTGACCGGTTTCAGGGCAGGGAAATCGGTATACAGGCTTGTCCACATGCGGATGGATGAACTGCCGTAAAAAATGGTTTCGGGCTCGTAAGCCAATTTTATCTTTTCGAGGCGTTTGATCTCGTCTTCGTACCAGTACATAATTGTCAGCTGCAAATAAAAATAAATATTCGCATGTACCGCTCAACTTATTTATCCCCATTTTCACAGAATGAAGATTTTAGGACTTATCGGGGGCATTAGCTGGGTATCCACGCTCGATTATTACCGGCTTATTAACGAGGGCGTGAACGACCAGCTCGGCAGATTAAATTTTGCCGAATGTATGATCTATTCGTTCAATTACCAGGATATCAAGAATAATAATGATGCCGAAAACTGGGATGGTACGCTGCAAATGCTTACCAGGGCCTCTCTCGCTATGAAAGCCGGTGGAGCAGAAGCAATTGTGCTTTGTGCAAATACCATGCACCTGGTAGCCGGAAAGCTTGCCGAAAACATTCAAATTCCCCTTATACACATTGCCGAAGCAACAGCCGAAGCAATAGAGCAGCACGGGTTAACGAAGGTGGGTTTGTTAGGTACTAAATTCACCATGGAGCGAGCCTTTTTCAGGGACAAACTGACCGAACGGAATATCGAGGTTATTATCCCGGACGATGAGGATCGAAGCCATATTCACTACACGATATTCGAGGAGCTTGGCCGGAATATTTTTAAACCGGAAACCAAAGAATTTTATTTGCAGGTTATCGACAGACTGGCTCAACAGGGCGCTGAAGGCATTATTCTCGGCTGTACTGAAATACCGATGCTCATAAGCCAGGCAGATGTTGGTACCCCGCTATTTGATACAACCCGGATACATGCCCAGGCCGCTGTAAGATTTGCCCTGGGTTAGAAATTTACCGGCGCACTTCCGCACTATTTAACTGCCGGATCGGCTATTGGTTTTATAGCCCGCAATCCAAGCTTTTTCCGGAATTGGTTGACTGCGTTGATATAAACTTCATCGTCGCGCCCGATTAGGTGCGGATCGTTCATTAAGGCTTCGAACTGATCTTCCGGCGTATTCTGCGTCATGCCCGCCCAGATCACCCAATAGCTCCATTTGGGCTGCTGATCCATTACCTGCGGCGAGGGCGGGCTGCCTACTTCGGCCAGTGTGATGGGCTTGCCTTTGGATAAGGCGAGTAACTGGTCATAATAATCCTGCTTGAAATCAGAACCATAAACATCTAGCGCCAGTATATCTACGTACTGATCGCCGGGGTAATAACTGGTAAATTCCATACCTGGCCGGGTCGGTCTGTCTACGCTCCATACCCAAATGAGATTATGCAGCTTGTGATAATGTACCAATCTGTCAAATATCTGCCGGTACAGGGCAGCGGTGCTGTACTCGCCGGTGCGGTTTCCCCACCAGAACCAATTGCCGTTCATCTCATGATAGGGCCGCCACAATACGGGTACATGCGCCTTTTGCAGTTCGCGCAGATAATATGCAATGGTATCCACCTGTTCGGCCCAATGCTTATACAGTTCGGTGCCGGGCGTCAGGATATCTTTAAATTGCTGATCGGTTAAATGCCCCTGTACGCTGGCCAGCGGCGCATTGGGGTCCGAACCGGGCAGCGGCTGAAAGGTGATCGGCTCATTGGCGGTCGGCGGTACGGCATGCCAGCAGAAGGTGACAATACAGCCCAGCTTTTTATACTGGCGTATAGCTTCTTCTACATTCGCCTGCCTTTTGAGGTACGAATCCTTATTGCCCGCTTTGGCAAAGCCGAAGTCGATGCTCCAGATGGCCGGCATTTTGCCTTCGTAAGTGGCGGCAAACCTCGAATCGCTGTCCCGGTCGCCCGGGAAATTGTGCTGACCTGTCAAAGTGTATTTGCCCGAAAAATTATACAGCAATTGCAGCAGCGCCCTGGCTTCGGGTGTGGCATGGGGACTTACCGGGCCGGCTTTATCGTTTTGTGCAAAGCACGACGACGAATACAGGAAAAGAGTCAGTAAAAAGATAGTTTTCAGGGATCTCATAAAATTTACGCAATCAGGTTTGGGGAAGTCATACCGCTAAATTAAGAGATAAACACCAAAAAAGCACGTATCTGTATTTTTTGTCAAAATACGAACAAACTCCTATCATATTGCTTCTTTATTTCCTTGCCATAAATGATAATCATCTATATTTGTTATCATTATTTTTCGAACCTAAATGTACTACCATGAAACCAAACATAGGCATCACTGAAAAAAACAGGCAGGCCGTTTCGGAACAGCTTGCCAAGCTGTTGGCCGACGAATTTGTATTGTACACTAAAACCCGTAACGCCCACTGGAACGTGGAGGGACCTGATTTCCATTCCATGCACTTGTTCTTCGAATCGCAGTATGAAGCGCTGGATGAAACGATGGACAGCGTGGCCGAACGCATGCGCCAGATAGGGCATTATGCGCCCGCTACCCTCAAGAGCTTTTTGCAGCTTACTCATCTGGCCGAACTTACCGAACGCTCGAACGACAGCATGGGCTTTATCCGCGAACTGGTGGAAGATCACGAGAGCATTATCGAGTTCATCCGGGGTAATATCAACCCCTTCGCCAACGAATATGGCGATGCCGGGACCAGTGATTTTAGTACCGGGCTGATGGAAGAGCACGAAAAAATGGCCTGGAT
>DASZWG010000170.1:0-4030 GCA_035546675.1 Mucilaginibacter sp.
ATTCAGAACACAGCAATGCCAGTGCAAGTAATATGGGCAGGCAAACCTTATCCCGAAGACTTCGGCGCTATCGGTTTATTTAACAGTATTATTCACCGGGCATGGCCATTTGCCAATTGCGCAGTGCTGACCGGCTACGAACTGGCCTTATCGGCCTTGCTTAAAAAGGGTTCGGACGTGTGGCTTAATAATCCACGCATGTATCGTGAAGCATCGGGTACCAGCGGTATGACCGCGGCTATGAACGGCAGTATCAACCTGTCGTTGCCTGACGGGTGGGTGCCCGAATTTGCAAAAGATAAGGAAAACAGCTTTGTTATACAGCCCGCTGATGATGATCTGCAGTATTATGAAAAGGATAGGGCCGAAGCACAGCACCTGATGGATACGCTCGAAAACGTGGTGAGGCCGATGTATTATAAAGATCAGAAAAAATGGGTGGGCGTAATGAGAACAGCAGCTGCAGAGATCGTTCCCGCGTTCGATTCGGGAAGGATGGCAGACGAATACTACAGGATCATGTACGAAGCCTGATAAAAGAAAAGCCCCGAAAGGGGCTTAAATATTATTTCCGTTCCACAGCTTATTTATGCCGGTGAATGCGGTGATGGGGCTTGTGATGCTTAAAATGATGATGTTTAACCTGGCTTGCCGATGCTGACGCAATTTGCAGGCTGAACAGCGCCAGCGCAGCAACAAAAATCTTAACGAACTTCATACTCGAATAAATTAGGTTATCTAAACTACAGTTTAATTCAACAAACGCAAATACGCTCTCCAAATTGTTACACTCACTACTTATAGTTCTCCTCAGTGATGCGGCGGAGGAGGTGGAGGGGAATGAGGCGGCGGTGGCGGCAGATGCGGTTTGGGTGGTAAATTAACCGATATCTTATGATGACGGTAATGATGATTGTGATGATAATGATGCCGTATCGGATGTTTTTTGGTCTGCTTGGTCTGTGCGGAAGCAGTAAATGATATCAATCCTGCAAACATGGCAGCCATCATAAAAATTACTGTTTGTTTCATGACAATAGATTCTGATTTAATAACAACCTCTGAGTACCGGTAAAGTTTTAACCGGCTTCCCAAACTAAGATGATAACATCATTTATGCCGGTTTTATTACATTTGGCATAATGATGTTACAGTTGACGGACCAAATACATATTGATAAGATAACTGCAATACAGGAGCAGAAACTGCGTGAATTGCTACTGTATGTTTCGATGCATTCTCCTTTTTATAAGGACGTATTCAGCAAAAATCATATTGACATTACCACCGTCAAGACGCCGGACGACCTGGTCAAACTGCCCACAACTGAAAAAGATGACCTGCAGCAACGTAACAACGATTTTCTTTGCGTACCCACAGAGAAAATAGCCGAATACACTTCCACGTCGGGCACGATGGGTAGCCCGGTGATGATAGCGCTGACCGAAAATGACCTTGACCGGCTGGCTTACAACGAATATAATTCATTCCTCTGCGCCGACGGCTCCAAAGAAGACATCTATCAGCTTATGCTTACCCTCGACCGGCAGTTTATGGCGGGTATAGCCTATTATTCGGGGATACGAAAGATCGGAGCGGGCATTATCCGGCTGGGGCCTGGCGTCCCGTCGCTGCAATGGGAAACCATACAAAGGTTGAAACCCACAGCAATAGTCGCTGTGCCATCATTTATCCTGAAATTGATCGCTTATGCCGGGCAGAATGGTATCGACATCAGCAGCACATCGGTCAAAAAAGCGATCTGCATCGGCGAGAATATACGCAATGCCGATTTTTCATTAAACACGCTCGGCAAAAAGATCACCGAAGCCTGGGATATCAAACTCTACTCAACCTATGCCTCAACGGAAATGCAGACTGCCTTTACAGAATGTTCCGAAGGCAGGGGCGGCCACCATCAGCCCGAACTGGTGATCGTGGAACTGCTGGATGAAAATAATAACAGGGTCGGTCCCCATACTCCTGGGGAGGTGACCATCACAACCCTTGGCGTGGAGGGCATGCCGCTGATCCGTTACAAGACGGGAGATATTTGTACGTATACCGACGAACCTTGTGCCTGTGGACGAACCTCGCTGCGGCTTTCGCCATTGATGGGGCGCAAAAAGCAAATGATCAAATTTAAGGGCACTACGCTGTATCCCCCTGCCCTGTTCGACCTGCTGAATGAACGCGAGGAAATACTCGATTTTGTGGTGGAGGTGTACTCTGACGAGATCGGGCTTGACCAAGTATCGCTTTACCTTGTTCCCGCTGAATACAGCGAAGAATGCGACCACCGGATACGGGCTTACCTGCAGGCACGGCTGCGTGTGAGTCCGCACATCAGATACGTTTCGGCTGAAGAGATCCAAAAAATGCAATTCAGCGAGGCCGGCCGCAAAGCGGTAAAATTTATTGACAGACGGAACTGACCATCCAGGGATCTCACGCTTAAACAAGCTTGCCGACTTTCGGACTTATTTCCTACTTTAGCCCAATTAAAAAAACCTGACAAATATTTTGCCCATGGTAACAGCCGGACAAAACGCGCTTTCTTTAAACGATTTCTCCGACCTGGTATTTAAACATCAGGAAGTAGCTTTGCATAAAGCGGCTTTGGATAGGGTGAATACTAATTTTGAATTTCTTAAAAAATTCTCGTCCAACAAACTCATCTATGGCATCAATACCGGGTTCGGGCCGATGGCGCAGTATAAAGTGAGCGAGGAAAATATCCTTCAATTGCAATACAACCTGATCCGCAGCCATTCGTCCGGCAGTGGCAAACCTATTTCCGCTCAACTGTCAAGGGCATTGATGGTTGCCCGGCTGAACAGCTTTATGCAGGCCCATTCAGGCGTCCATACCGATGTGGTTGAATTGCTGCGGGATATGATCAATCGCGACATTTGCCCCTGCATTTATGAACATGGCGGCGTTGGGGCCAGCGGCGACCTGGTGCAGCTTGCACACCTTGGACTGGCGCTGATCGGCGAAGGCGAGGTTTGGTTTGAAGGAGAGGTCCATCCGGCAATAGAGATATTTAACCGGTTCGGCATTAAACCACTGTCTATAAAAATCCGCGAGGGTCTTGCCATCATTAATGGTACATCTGCTATGACGGGTATCGGCCTCATTAACATCCTGCAGGCAAAAAAATTGCTGAACTGGGCGGTACTTTTCTCAGCCATGATCAACGAGGTAGTACAGGCTTTTGACGATCATTATTCCCACGAGTTGAATATCGTTAAACACCATACCGGCCAGAACGCGGTGGCTAAAATGATGCGAGAGGTTTTGAAGGACAGCAAAATGATCCGTGACCGTTCGGAACATTTGTATAATCCCGATAACCTGGACCAGGAAGTGTTTGAAGATAAAGTACAGGAATATTACTCGCTGCGCTGTGTAACCCAGGTTTTGGGGCCGGTTTATGATACCATTATCCAGGCCGGCCAGGTGCTGGTAAACGAACTGAATTCGGTGAACGACAACCCGGTGATCGATCACGAAAATCACAACATTTTCCACGGAGGTAATTTTCACGGGGATTATGTATCGCTCGAAATGGATAAGCTCAAGATCGCGATCACACGATTATCCATGCTATGCGAAAGACAATTGAACTATTTACTGAACAACAAGCTGAACCAGAAATTTCCGCCATTTGTCAATCTTGGCGTGCTGGGCTTCAATTTCGGGATGCAGGGTATGCAGTTTACGGCGACATCCACCGTCGCGGAGAACCAAACGCTTTCGTTCCCGATGTATGTGCACAGCATACCGAATAATAATGACAACCAGGATATTGTGAGCATGGGCTGCAACGCCGCGCTGATGACCAAACGTGTGATCGATAACTCTTTCGAAGTGCTGGCCATCCACTTAGTTACGATCCTGCAGGCTATCGATTACCTGGATTGCCATGACAGGCTTTCGTCGGTTTCCAGGTCGCTTTATGATAAAGTAAGACCGGTATTCCCTAAATTTATATAAGATAAGGCCCGCTTCAAAGAAATGGAACTGG
>DASZWG010000171.1:0-3894 GCA_035546675.1 Mucilaginibacter sp.
GGTACGCTGAAAAGCTGTGATGCTGCGGACGCTTCAAAAATACCCGGCGTTTTAAAAGTGGTCGAAGCGGAGCGTGTTGTGGGCAACTATCGCTATACCGGTGTGGCTGTGATAGCCGATTCGTACTGGACGGCATTGCAGGCACGTAAGAAACTCAGGATCGACTGGGATTACGAAGGTTACGACAATTTTAACTCGGAAGATTACGAAGAACACTTGCGTAAGCTGGCCGATGAGTCTGGCATCACGGATAAAGATACAGGCGATATTGATAAGCTCGGTTTGAACCCCCAAAACGTCATTGAAGCATTTTATGAAACACCCGTGGTTGCGCACAGTCCCATGGAACCCATGAACGCCGTGGCACACGTGCAGGGCGACCAGGTAGAGATATGGACATCGACCCAGGTACCCAGCTCGGTAACCGGAGATCGCGATAACGAGTTGGGAAAACTCACGGGTTTCGCGCCGGCCAATGTAAAGATGCACAACCAGTTTGTAGGCGGCGGTTTCGGCAGAAGGCTTTACCTGGATTATATTGTCGAGGCGGTTAACATCGCCAAACAGTTCGATAAGCCGGTAAAGCTGATCTGGTCGAGAGAAGATACGACGCAATGCGGCCCTTTCAGGCCGATGACCTTTTCCAAACTGAGCGGCGGTTTTTCGGATGACGGCAAATTAGTGGCTTTTACGCACAAGGTGATCAGCCCGTCGCTTTCGGAGTCGTCACGACCTAATTTCAATAAGGATAAAATTGACGGCAGCATGGTTGAGGGCATCGGTGACCAGGATTACCAGATCCCAAATCTGAAGACTGCGTACGTCAGGGCTGAATATCATGTGCCCATAGCTGCATGGCGTTCGGTGACCAGCTCAACGCTGTCTTTTGCGCATGAATGTTTTATAGACGAGTTAGCCTGGAAGGCCGGAAAGGACCCGCTTGATTTTCGCATGAGCCTGCTGGCGCCCGATTCGGGTACGATGAAGCTTTTCAAAAAGCTTCGCGAGGTATCCAACTGGGATCAGCCGTTACCCAAAGGGAGCGGACGAGGGGTGGGACAATGGAAGTTCTTTGCAGGGCAATGTGCACAGGCGGTGGAAGTGACGCACCGGCCCGACGGGACCATCAAAATAGATAAAGTTTACGCCGTGATAGACCTGGGTGAGGTTGTGAATCCGGATAATGTCAGGAACCAGACCGAAGGGGCAGTGATCATGGCGCTTACGGCGGCTACCAAACCGGGCATCACGTTTAAAAACGGCCAGGTGGAACAACATAATTTTTATGATAATATCATGGTGCGGATCAATGAAGCGCCGGATATTGAGGTGCATATCCTGGCCGAAGGCGGAAAGATAAAAGGCGTAGGTGAACCGGGTTTACCGCCGTTCGCTCCGGCATTGGCCAATGCCATTTTTGCGGCAACCGGTAAACGTATACGCCGGATGCCATTTGAATTAAAAGTATAAGAAAAATAAACACGAATTCCGCGAATGAAGAAGACGAATTCCTCTAAAGCTATCTGTCTCCAATTCGTGCAATTCGAATAAATTCGTGAAATTAGTGTTAATACTTAATTGATTGTGTATGATCACGTTAAACATCAATCAGCAGGATTACAACGTCGATGCCGATCCCGATATGCCCTTATTGTGGGCGATTAGGGACCTTGCCGGTCTTACCGGGACCAAGTACGGCTGCGGGGTGGCGCAGTGCGGCGCCTGTGTGGTACATCTTAACGGCGAGGCGGTACGTTCGTGCGTTACCAAAGTAAGTCGTGCCGAAGGTCAGAAGATCGTAACTATAGAAGGACTTTCAAAAAACAACGATCATCCTTTGCAATTAGCCTGGAATGAGGTCAACGTACCGCAATGCGGCTATTGTCATTCGGGGCAGCTCATGTCGGCGGCCGTATTGCTGCGCGAAAATGCCAACCCGAGCGATGAGGATATCGATATGGCGATGGCGGGGAACATCTGCCGCTGCGGCACTTACCTGCGCATCCGCAAGGCCATACACCTGGCGGCCGAAATGCAGCGCAAAGAAGCCAGCAGCAAATAAAGCTGCGATAACTGATTACCGGGCCGCTGAAAGCGGTCTGTAACGCTATGAAATTACTGATGAAAAATAAAGCAAGATATTTTGTTCCGAAAAGGACATTTTTGATCGTGATCCTGTTGCTGTCGGCCGTCGGCATCATGGGCTTTGGATTGATGGGAAAGAAAGTACCGGCAAAACCCAACTATGTCATCAAAAAAGACAGCGTCGGTTCGGTCATGGCTTTCCGGCAGGTATACAAAGTGCTCGAAAGCCCGCGCTGTATGAACTGTCATCCCTCGGGCGATGTGCCTTTGCAGGGCGACGATAGTCATTTGCATACCATGTTCCCGCGCCGTGGTGTGGACGGCACCGGAGTTTATGCGATGAAATGTTCTAACTGCCACCAGGCGACCAATACCTTGGGCATGCATACGCCTCCGGGTAACCCTAAATGGAAATTGCCGCCGGCAGATATGCGGATGGTGTTCCAGGGACGCACGCCGCACCAGTTAGCTAAACAGTTGACTGATCCGAAGCAAAACGGCAATCGCGGTATGGAACAGTTGATAGCCCATGCATCGGATACTTTAGTAAAGTGGGCCTGGCATCCTGGCGAGGGCCGCACCCTGCCACCGCTAACCTATCAGCAGTTTAAAAAGGCATGGATTACCTGGATCACCAAAGGCGCTTATGCTCCGGCGGGGAAATAAAGGCATAAATCTAAACTAATTGAGCTATGGATACGCAAAACATTTCAAGAAGAAATTTCATCAGGGTATCCGGCCTCACAGGGGCGGCGCTCTGCCTGGGCTTCTATTTCCCCTCAAATGCGAAGGAAGCCCATATCCTTTCCGAAAACGAAGCCGAAAATTCGGGTATCGAACTGAATGCGTGGATTCATATCAGCACGGATGGAAAAGTGACTCTTACCGATCACCGGGCCGAAATGGGCCAGGGAAGCTATCAGTCTGTCCCGCAGATTCTGGCTGAAGAATTAGAGGTTGAGCTGGCGGACGTAAACATCATTTTTGCACAGGGAAGCCAAACCAAATACGGCAGCCAGATTACCGGCGGCAGCTCTACCATCAGCAGTTCGTACAAAAATCTTTTAAAGCTGAGCGCCACCGCGCGTGAGATGCTGATAGCGGCAGCAGCCGCAAAATGGTCGGTACCGGCTACGGAATGCTACGCCGAGTCGGGTAATGTTATTCATAAGCCTTCGGGTAAAAAAATGAATTATGGTGAACTGGTTTCCGATGCATCGAAACTGGAGCCGCCGAAGGAAGTGCCTTTAAAAAAGCGTTCGGAATACAAACTGATCGGCAAGCCACTGCATCGCCGGGATACGCCATTAAAAACGAATGGCACGGCCATATTCGGCATCGATCAACGTGTGCCTGGTATGCTGTTCGCGTCGGTTGAACGTAACCCCCGGCAGCGCGGGAAGCTGAAAAGTTTTGACGACACTGAAGCGCGTAAAGTACCGGGAGTAAAACACATTTTAAAAATTCAGATGCAGGTGTTCGATACCACGCGCGACGGTGTGGCTGTGGTAGCCGATTCGACATGGGCCGCTCTGAAGGGTCGCCGTGCGCTGAAAATCGAATGGGACGACACCGGTTTTGAGCATATCAGCACACCCGACATCTATAAAAAACATGAAGAACTGCTTAAAACACAGGAAGGTCTTTCATTCAGCAAACAGGGCGACCCTGACAGTGTGCTCAGCACGGCAACGAACAAGGTCGACGCGATATACCAGACCCCCTACCAGGCGCACAGCGCTATGGAACCGCTGAACTGCGTGGCGCATTACCAGGGCGACAAGATAGATGTCTGGGGACCGATACAGG
>DASZWG010000172.1:0-4097 GCA_035546675.1 Mucilaginibacter sp.
GGTTCAGGGTGCTCTCGCCGGCCAATATAAACTGAAACCAGAGCAGGTTACCGTGAATATGACGTTCCTGGGCGGAGGATTTGGCCGTAAGGCGTTCCTGGATTATCCTTTGGAAGCGGTAGCGATCTCCAAAGAGATCAAAGCACCGGTGCAGGTGGTATGGACGCGTGAGGATGATACCACGCAAGGGCCGTTCCGCGCCGGGATATCCTACCGCTGCGAGGGCGCCATAACGAATGGCGAAGTTACCGCTATGAAATTCAGGATGGCGGGTCAGAATATCGATCACTGGAATGGTCCGGCGAGAGGCAAAGCCAACGAAAGCACGGCCGAATCATTTTTAAAGCCGTATTACAAGAGCATCAAAAATATCAGCTTTGCGGATGTGCCGTACGAAATGCCGCTGCCTAATATGTGGTGGCGTTCGGTGTATGCCTCTACGAATGGTTTTGCTTACGAGAGTTTTATGGACGAAATGGCCCTCACAGCAGGCAAGGATCCGCTTGAGTTCAGACGGGAATACCTGAAAGACGATGCCTGCCAGGCGCTGATCGACCGGCTGGAAGCGGTGTCGGGATGGAAAGGCAGGAACAGGAACGACGGCTACGGCGCCGCTATAACCGAGTGTTTCGGCAGCACGGTAGGGCAAGTCGTTAAAGTATCGAAAGACAGCGGCGGGAAACTAAAGATCGACAAGGTATGGGCGGTGATGGATTGCGGGTGGTACGTAAACCCGGACATCATCAAAGCGCAGGTTGAAGGCTCGGTCATTATGGCGCTGGGTGCCGCCACCATACACGAGATCACTTTTAAGGATGGCCTTGCCGAACAAAAGAACTTTTATGCCTACAAAATGCCCCGCATAACTGATATACCGCCTATCGAGGTTTTTGTTATGGAAAACACCGGTGATGCTACCGGCGTAGGCGAACCGGGGCTTCCACCCTTTGCACCTGCACTGACCAATGCCATTTTCGACCTGACAGGCAAAAGGATCAGGAAGCTGCCATTCAGTTTAGAGGCGGTGGTGTGAAAGCTTTTGTTAGTCCGGATAAAAAAAGCATACATAATCAAAAAGCCACCCGAAGGTGGCTTTAAAGTAGCGGGGAGCAGGATCGAACTGCCGACCTTAGGGTTATGAATCCTACGCTCTAACCATCTGAGCTACCCCGCCATTAAATTTTTTTCTCTTTTCCCGGTTGCGTTTCCTGCTGATTATTATGCAAAAACTGCTTGTCCTTGCATTAAACATCGTTCTGTACCTTAGGCAATAAATCAGACCGGCTGCACATCTTTTCCGCCGCAAAAAGAGTTTGCAAATATAGCAGAAATTCGTTTTCTTTAGAAAAAATGTAAACATTTACAGCTTTGCAAGTTGTATAGCTATCCCCTATGTCTGAGAAGAAGAAATTTAATATTGAATACGAAATCAAATCATCTCCGCGGATATTATATGGCTTTTTGAGCGAACCCAATGGCCTTACACAATGGTTTGCCGACGATGTGAGCGTTAAGGAGCATACCTACACCTTTACCTGGGATGGTGAGGAGCAAAAGGCAAAACTGCTGGCAACTAAGGAGAACAAGCTGGTGAGGTTCAGGTGGGTTGACGATGATCCCCAGTATTATTTTGAAATGGAAATAATACAAGACGAGCTAACCAACGATGTGGCTTTGAGCATTACCGACTTTGCCGCCGAAGATGCCATAGGTGAACGAAAACTAATATGGGACAACCAGATTGATTACCTGGTAAGCGTATTAGGAGCTTAAGGGACCTAATTTTTTCCTTAATTTTGCATTTGTGAAGAAGATACACCTTTTGCTGCTCAAATCGTTTGCCAGGCCGTTTGTGGTAACCTTCCTTATCGTCATGTTCGTGCTGTTGATGCTGTTCCTGTTCAAGTACATTGACGACCTCATCGGTAAAGGCTTCGAATGGTACACCATACTACAGCTGATGATGTATGCTTCAGCCACCAATGTGGCCATGGCTCTGCCGTTATCGGTACTGTTGTCATCCATTATGACCTACGGCGGACTGGCTGAAAATTATGAGCTGGTAGCGATCAAGTCGGCCGGTGTTTCACTCCGGCGTGCGATGTATCCTATGATCATCGTAGTTTCTATCCTGAGCATTGCGGCATTTATTTTTTCGGACAATATGCTGCCTATTGCCAATGAAAAATACTATTCGTTATTGTATGACGTGAGACAGCAAAAATCAGCAAGTTTGCTGCCAGAAGGAGTTTTTAGCAATAGTTTTACGGGGTATACGATACGTGTTGGCAAAAAAGACCCCGATGGGCAGACGCTGCATGATATCATGATCTACCAAACCAACATTACCAGCAACAACACCGACGTTTTATTAGCCAAAAAAGGTCGTATGTACCGTACTCCGGATAATAAATACCTGGTGTTGAAGCTGGAAGATGGCGTGAGGTATCAGGAGACGAGTGGTGAGCATAGCTTCGAACCGCGGCAGCAGTTTACCCGTTTCCGCTTCAAAGAGACCGAACAGAAATTCGACCTGTCGTTCATGAAGCTTCATCGTACAGATGAAAGCCTTTTCCGGATGGCTGAGCAAATGATGGATCTGAAGCAACTGAAGTATTTCGGCGATTCCGCAAAAAAGCAGAGCGACAGCCTGCGGCTGGTCAATTATAAACTCATATCTCCTTATATCAGGTATTTTGCCGTTCCCAAAAAAGCTCCTTCATCAAGCAGTAAATTTGTGTCTGTTAAGGGGAAAGGTCCTCTTGCCGGGTTGAATCTTACTCAGAAGACTACAGCGCTGATCAATGCATCGAACGAGGTGCGCGCAATAGCCGACCTGGTTAAAAATCGTGCAGACCTGTATTCCGAGCAGGGTCGCCAGATACGCCGTTATGATATCGAATATCAAAAGAAGTTCACTTTATCAGCAGCATGCGTAGCGTTATTCCTGATCGGTGCGCCTTTAGGTGCCATCATTCGCAAGGGTGGTTTGGGAATGCCAATTGTGGTTTCCGTTATATTCTTCCTGGTTTATTATATCATATCCACCATCGGCGAGAAATCTGCGAAGGATGGCGACTGGTCGCCTATATTCGGAACCTGGATCGCTATTGTGGTTTTGACACCGATCGGTATATTTTTATCATACAAAGCTGCGAATGACTCCGCTTTGTTCGACCTGGATGCCTATAGGCGATTCTTCAACAAGCTGTTCAGGCGAAAGACAGATGACGCTTAGACGCCCCAATAACCAGCGCCAGGTTAACTTTTACAAATAACCGACCGTAAATGGTATGCTAATCTGTTAAATTTGCGTTTATTAGATAAACTTATGCTGATTGCATGGTTATCACCGTTGCAATCCCCTGATCATTTAAAGAAATGCTGAATACCATACAGGAGGCTATTGACGCGATCAAAGCAGGTAAGATCGTCATTGTTGTTGATGACGAAGACCGCGAAAATGAAGGCGATTTTGTAACTGCCGCCCACAATGCCAGCCCCGAGATTATCAATTTTATGATACGCCACGGCCGTGGCCTGGTTTGCGCACCTATTACAAGCCAGCGTGCTAAGGAACTTGAACTGGAACCAATGGTGAGCCAGAACACCACTTCGCACGAAACCAATTTTACGGTTTCAGTCGATATGCTGGAAGGCTGCACGACCGGAATTTCGGCTTCTGACCGTTCGAAAACGGTCCTGGCTTTGATCAACCCGACAACTTTGCCGGCCGACCTTGGTCGCCCGGGGCATATTTTCCCGCTGATCGCTAAAGATGGCGGTGTTTTGAGAAGAGCTGGCCATACCGAAGCCGCTATCGATCTTTCAGTGCTGGCTGGTTTCGAGCCGGCCGGTGTGATCTGCGAGATCATGAAAGAAGACGGCGAAATGGCGCGTCTGTCTGACCTGCTCCAGATGGCCAAAGAATTTGATCTGAAGATCATTTCCATAAAGGACCTGATAGAATACAGGCTGAATGCTGAGACGCTTATTCACCGGGAAATATCCGTAAAGATGCCGACCGAATGGGGCGATTTTGATATGATTGCTTATACGCAATTGGATACTGGGGAACATCACCTGGCGCTTGTAAA
>DASZWG010000173.1:0-3552 GCA_035546675.1 Mucilaginibacter sp.
GTGGCGACGTCTACGACCGTTTCCTGGTGCGTAATGCTGAAATGTGGCAAAGCTTGAGCATGATTGAGCAATGTATGGCTAAGATCGAAAAGGAACCGAAAGACGTGTTCCATGCCGATGTACCCGAATTTTACCTGCCGCCTAAAGAAGATGTTTATAACAAAATGGAGGCGTTGATCTATCACTTTAAGATCGTGATGGGTGAGATAGATACGCCAAAGGGTGAAGTATACCACGCAGTAGAAGGCGGAAACGGTGAATTGGGATTTTACCTGGTAAATGATGGCGGCCGTTCGCCCTACCGTTTGCATTTCCGCAGGCCATGCTTTGTCAATTACCAGATGTATGCGCCGATGAGCCGCGGTATGCTGCTTTCGGATGCGATAATTAACATGAGTAGTTTAAATGTTATAGCCGGAGAGTTAGATGCTTAAAGTAGAAGATACAGGAACGCCGGTTGAGTTTTCGGCGGCTTTGTTAAAGAAGTGTGACGAAATAGTAAGCCGTTATCCGCAAGGAAAACAGAAATCGGCCATGCTGCCGATATTACATGCTGTACAGGCTGAATTTGGCTGGGTAAGTACTCCGGCAATGGATAAAGTTGCGGAATTTCTTGATTTGCAGCCCATTGAAGTGTACGAAGTAGCGACTTTCTATTCGATGTATTTCCTGCGCCCCCAGGGCAAATATGTATTAGAGGTTTGCCGTACGGGACCATGCTGCTTAGTGGGCGCTGAAAAGATCATGGATCACATCGAAGAAAAATTGGGTGTGAAGGAGGGCGATGTAACGCCTGACGGCCTGTTTAGCTGGCGTGGCGTCGAATGCCTGGCCGCATGTGGTTATGGACCGGTGCTGCAGATAGGGCCCGAATATACTTTTTATGAAAATCTGACTAATGAATCGGTCGATAAGCTGATCGACGAGTTGAAAAAGAAAACGAATAATTAATGAATGTGACCAAAACAAGGGTAATATACGGCGATGTGATCATCCTGATCGCATTGGTGGCGATGTACTTTGTTACTGCGGCCTTCACTAAAAATGTATTGGCCATGAGTTTAGTGGTTCTGCTCCTGGTAGGGCGAAGCATTTTTTGGCACATCAACTGGTATAAAGCGACCGGGAAAATATATTAGATACAATGGGACGCAAATTACTGTTAGAACATATCAAGGTACCGGGCATCAACACATTTGATGTATACCGCAAACAGGGTGGCTATTCTTCTGTCGAAAAAGCGCTGAAGAAAATGGCGCCCAATGATATTGTGGAGGAGGTAAAAAAGTCGGGTCTGCGCGGGCGCGGAGGTGCGGGTTTCCCAACCGGCATGAAGTGGAGCTTTTTGGCCAAGCCTGAAGGTGTTGCTCGCTATTTGGTGTGCAATGCTGACGAATCGGAGCCGGGAACGTTCAAGGACCGGTACCTGATGACCTACCTTCCGCATTTGCTGATCGAAGGAATGATCGTTTCCAGTTTCGCACTCGGTGCAAACGTATCGTACATTTACGTACGCGGCGAAATGATGCCCCAGATACGCATCCTGGAAAAAGCCATTGCCGAAGCAAAAAAAGCCGGCTTTTTAGGTAAAAACATACTGGGTACGGGTTATGATCTTGAATTGTACGTTCATCCGGGCGGAGGCGCCTATATCTGCGGCGAGGAAACTGCATTGCTGGAGTCGCTTGAAGGAAAAAGAGGCAATCCGCGCATCAAGCCGCCGTTTCCCGCTATTGCCGGTTTGTATAATTGCCCTACGGTGGTAAACAATGTGGAATCCATTGCAGCGGTAGTGCCGATTATAAACGACGGGGCCGAAGAGTATGCTAAGATCGGCATAGGGCGAAGCACCGGCACCAAGCTAATATCAGCAGGGGGCAATGTGAAGAACCCCGGCGTTTATGAAATAGAGCTGGGTGTATCGTGCGAAGAGTTTTTGTATTCCGATGAATATTGCGGCGGCATAGCCAATGGCAAACGCTTAAAAGCGGTTGTTGCCGGTGGATCGTCAGTGCCCATCCTTCCTGCCAACCTGTTTTTGAAAACCATTAATAATGAAGCCCGGCTGATGACTTACGAATCACTGGCCGACGGTGGATTTGTAAGTGGCACCATGCTCGGTTCAGGCGGTTTCATCGCTTATGATGAAGATCAATGTATTGTGCGCAATACCTGGAACTTTACACGCTTCTATCATCACGAAAGCTGCGGACAATGCTCGCCATGCCGTGAGGGTACAGGCTGGATGGAAAAAGTGCTGCACAGGCTGGAATACGGTCATGGAAAAATGGGCGATATGGACCTGCTGGTGGATGTTTCGAAAAAGATCGAAGGCAACACCATTTGTCCGCTGGGGGATGCCGCAGCCTGGCCGGTGGCAAGTGCTATCCGTCATTTCAGGGATGAATTTGAGTGGCACGTAACCAATCCTTCGGAAGCACTGACAAGAAATTACGGATTAGCGCATTATGCCGATCCGCTGCCGAAAAAAGAGGCGGTGACTGAGAATTGATTATTAAAAGTAAAATCCAAAAGTCTGCCCTTCAGGGTGAGATTTAGAGGGGGTTTATAATGAAAGTTACAATAGACGGAATCAGCATCGATGTAGAGCCGGGAACGACCATCCTGAACGCTGCACGGAAGATCGGCGGGGATATTGTTCCGCCGGCAATGTGCTATTATTCCAAGCTGGAAGGTAGTGGCGGTAAATGCCGTACCTGCTTAGTTAAGGTAAGCAAAGGTTCTGAAAAGGATCCCCGCCCTATGCCAAAGCTGGTGGCCTCGTGCCGTACCACGGTAATGGACGGCATGGAAGTGCAAAACATTACCTCGCCCGAAGTGCTCGAAGCACGTAAGGGCATCGTTGAAATGCTTTTGATCAATCACCCGCTGGATTGCCCAATATGCGACCAGGCCGGTGAGTGCGATTTGCAGAACCTGGGATTCGATCACGGCGCTGAAAGAACCCGCTACGAATTTGACCGCCGTACGTTCCATAAGATCGATATCGGCGACAAGATACAACTGCACATGACGCGCTGCATCCTCTGTTACCGCTGCGTGTTCACTGCCGATCAGATCACCGATCATCGCATACACGGTATTCTGAACCGCGGCGATCACTCGGAAATATCGACGTATATCCATGCAGCAATCGATAACGATTTTTCGGGTAACGTGATCGATGTATGCCCGGTAGGCGCTTTGACTGATAAAACTTTCCGGTTCAGGAACCGTGTGTGGTTCACCAAACCCGTGGAAGCACACCGCGATTGTGACAAATGCAGCGGAAAGGTAACACTTTGGTATAAGGGCGACGATGTATTGCGCGTTACCGCGCGCAAAGATGAATATGGCGAGGTGGAAGAATTTATATGCAATACTTGCCGCTTCGATACGAAAAAGACCAGCGATTGGGTGATAGAAGGACCGCGCAAAGTGCCAAACTGGTCTGTACAGACAGCCAATCACTATGAAATGCTGCATCCGCTGCCGGTGGTAAAAACCAACCCGGTTTTGCAGGAAGCCAATAAAAACCAATTTGAAAGGGAA
>DASZWG010000174.1:0-2789 GCA_035546675.1 Mucilaginibacter sp.
CAGCGACCCGTACAGACCGTGGCAGGAGATTTTAATAAAGACGGGTTGACAGACTGGATCGTTCTTGGACAGGGCATAAAAGTTGGCGGAGTATATCTGCTTAAGCAGAATGCGGATCACACTTTTACGCAAAGTACGATATCTGATAATACAGGCCCCGTTCAGGTTGTAGTAGGTGATTATAATAACGATGGCTGGCCCGATGCGATGGTTTTGTACGGAAGCGGTGATGAGGGGCTCACATTATACCTGAACGATCATAAGGGCGGATTTACATCGCGAAACTTGCTGCGCTTTCCGCCGGTTTATGGTTCGTCGAGCTTTCAACTGGTCGATATGAATCATGATGGTAAGCCCGACCTGGTATACACCTGCGGCTATAATTACCGCAATTCCCGGATCTTTAAGCCCTACCATGGTTTATATATTTTTATTAACCAGGGCGACTGGAATTTCAAGCAATCTTATTTTTATCCGATAGATGGCTGTACAAAAGCTATTGCAGCAGATTTTGATGGTGATGGGGACATCGATATAGCAACCAGTGCCTTTTTTGCTGACATGAAAAATAAACCTGCAGAAGAGTTCATTTATTTTCAACAGGATAAACCGATGAGCTTTAAGCCTCATGCTATCCCTGTAAGCAAGTATGGGCGCTGGATGTGCATGGACGTGGCAGATATGAACGGCGACGGTAAACCTGATATTATATTGGGCAATTATGCCGGGGGATTTATGTTTGAGCGAGGCTATAAACCCTTCTGGAAAGAATATTTGCCGTTCATCGTCCTGGAAAATCACAATAAATAAAAGATCAGCAGAACCGGATTTTATTCGGTGTTAAAAAAGAATAAAATTTGCTCTTTTTGTAACAGGAATATTACCTATATTTAGGGTGATAGACCTAATATTGCAATGAGAAAGACCATCTTGTACGTGATAGCGATCCCCTTGCTATTGCTACTGGTAACTAATCCGGGCCTGAGTGATTTTAAATCATATCTTCATGAAGGCCGTACTGATAATTTTGCCGGCAGGGATGCTAATTTTTTCTTTTTTTCCATCTATTCGTATATAGGTGATTATGCAGACTCGCCCCATAACGGCCATACCATAAAATTCAAATACCTGGGTATATTGGGAAACTTCTTTCCGATCGGGTCCGAAAACGTGTTTTAACCACTTGCTTTTTTCATTAGGCTGGCAGCAGAAGCCTGCAAAATATCAGTGGACTTTTGCAGTGTAGGTGTTTTTGATTTTCAGATAGGTTAACACTTTTTGAGTTTCGGCGCTGTAAATAGCGATGTGATGCGTATGTATCATGGCTCCTGACTGTCCTGCAATAATAAGCTTTGACGGGTGCGCAGGCATGTGGCAGGCTATACAATTGCTTTTGATCATCGCGGCACTTAACTGGGTCGAAAGTTTGCCCTGATGGGCTGTTTCAGCGTTATGGCAGTTCAGGCAGCGTTGCGCATAGAGTAATGAATCTCCGCGCTCATTACGATGCGTATCGTGGCAGGTAGCGCAGTCCATATTACTCATCAGGTAACACCGGCTGGTCGCCAGCATACCTCTTTGGTCGCCATGAACATCAATATTTTCATAATTTGCCGACAAATTCGAAGGCACGACTTTCATGTAATTACTCAGCGTATCACCGGGTTTGAACCCAAATGTCGGTTTGAGCATAATGTTATTTGCACCCGAGTGGCACACCGCACACATGCTTATTTTTTGCTCCCTTGTCAGGGACTGGTAAGTCCTGATATATTTGGCCTCTTTTACTTCCGGATTTTCAGTTTGAAATTTAACATGCTCCGCCGCCGGGCCATGGCACCTTTCGCAGTCGATATTGTAAATGATGCTGTTCCGGTCGAAGCCTTCGGGATGCAAAGAAAATATCGGCAGCTTACCGGGTTCGGATTGGGCATACGACATGTGACATCCCAGGCATCGTGAAGTGATCTGTCTTTCGTAATCCGGTTCACTGCTCTGGTAGCCTGGACTGTTGATCCATGTATGAGCTTTTGTTACATACGATATGGGTAACTGGAATAATTCATTTGCGTACCAATAAGCAAATGATTGTCCCTTCACCCCCCCGAAAGTGACCCCAAAACGTTCAGCCTGGGTCGGTTTTCCGTCAGCATAAGTAACCTGGTAATACCCGCTTTTACGTTTTTCCATCGCTACTTTGATATGATGGCTGAAAATGAATTGGTTTGAACCACTCTTGAAGCTGCCCAAAATAGAATTGCTGTCGGCAGGACTTGATGCTATAAAATGAGCAGTATGCAGGTAGGAGTCATACACATCCTTGTGGCATTTGATACACGTAGCCGAACCGGCATACTCGCTTCCGCGCGGGTCCTCCTTTTTTTTCAGGTTGATACACTGCGAAAAAACAAATATTAGCGGGATGAAAAATATTCCGTATCTGAACAGTTTGTTTTTTAACATGGGTAAAAAGAAGCAGACCGCATCATAATTAACAACTGATATTGCTTAGGCTGTCTGATCACCTAAAAGAATATCTTTTTTATCACATAAATAAATCCGATAGACCAACAGCCGGAAAATATAGACGAATGGCTGACGCAGCCATTACAAAACAAAATGACTGATTTGACCGATCAGATTAACCAGGGATTATACTAATATAGTTGCGTACTAAAACTTTAGTGAGTAAAGTAGCTGTGCGGATTGTAAAAACCTTATTACCGTTTCGTAAGGGCCTCTTTTTGTGCGTTTTAACATGTATTTGCAGGATAGAAACATTGTAAAAT
>DASZWG010000175.1:0-7765 GCA_035546675.1 Mucilaginibacter sp.
GGTGCCGCCAGACTATAACTTCAGCAATGTTCAGTTTGATTTCGACTCGAGCATCTTAAAAACAAGCTCCTATCCCGAACTGGATAAAATGGCCGAAGAGATGAAGAAGGATACAACGGTTAAATTTAACGTCAACGGCTACGCCTCCATCGAAGGCACGCCGCAGCACAATATGGTACTGTCGCAGGACAGGGCCAACGCTGTTAAAACCTACTTAGTGAACACCGGTGTAAGATCGAGCCAATTAGTTGCGACCGGTTACGGTACCAGCAACCCCGTAGCCGATAACAGCACCGAAGAAGGCCGGATACTGAACCGCCGCGTTGAAGTAAGGAAGCAATAATGATCCTT
The DNA here is from genome assembly GCA_035546675.1 of Mucilaginibacter sp. Classification (GTDB taxonomy): domain Bacteria; phylum Bacteroidota; class Bacteroidia; order Sphingobacteriales; family Sphingobacteriaceae; genus Mucilaginibacter. The sequence continues at coordinate 352 of DASZWG010000175.1, forward strand.
TGCATAAAACATGAAAGCCGCCTTTCAGGCGGCTTTTTTTAATTTGGTGGACCTTAATTTGTCAGTAACCCTCATCGGGAATAGGCTCGGTGATCATCACCCGTCCGTTTTTGTCATAGTAGGTACATAACATAGTGTGTGTGTTTACCTCCCAGTGCTGTACGCCGGCAGCGGCTGCCTGCGCGCAGATGGTCAAAAAATCTGATTTTCCTGCCTGGTGCTCGCGGATGTTTTGTTCCATTTGTTCCACCAAAGGAATGTAATTAACGATCCTGAACGGGTAAATCGGCGGCGCCTCCACGCGATAATTATCAGCCCCGTAATAAACCGTTCTGCCGTCCTCGAGCATAAATTCATACTTAATCAGGCCGAGGTCCCTGATCTCCCGCACGTAGCGGGGAAAGTCCGCACCCGATCTTACGGTTGCGTGCACTGCTTTGATCTGTTGTACTGTGAACATTTTCTTATCGTTTTGATACAACAAATTTACCCCGGCCCTGCCGGGTGCCATTGTAAAAAAACGTTGATCTCACTTTTCTTCAAACAGCTTTTTCAGGTATTGTTCAGGCGTAGTACCCGTAAAATTCTTGAAATCGTGGATGAAATGCGACTGGTCGTAGTAATTCATACGGTAATCATCCTCAATGGTCATCGGCGACTGCATAGCGATAAGCGCTGATTTCATCCGGACAATATTAGCGAACTTTTTGGGTGTGGTGCCCACCGCCTGCCTGAAACGTTTTTCGAGCGGGCTTTTGCTGGTATACAATTTATCAGCCAGTTCAGTCATTCGGATATTGCCCTGGCTCTGGTTTATCTGTTGAATAGCCGCGCTCACAAGCAGATCTTCTTTGCGGGGCTGTAGCATATCAATCAAAAACCGCTCAACCAAAGCAACCCGCTTATGATCATCTTCAGCCGTGGATAGCTGTTCTTCCAGGACCGATAGCTGATCGCGGCGAATGAAATGTTCAAGCGAAAGGCTTTCATTATACAGTTCATGCAGGGGTTCGCGAAAAAAGTGCAGCGCTGCAGCTTCCTTAAGTATAACCAGCACTGTGCCCGTATCCGCAGTATTCTCAAAAACCCTGAATGAGTTCAGTATGCCGGTAACGCCTGCCGTAGCCAGGCCGATAGCGGTTTTATCATCGCGAAAGGCCAGCCTGCCCCGGAACTGGAAGCCCATTACCAGCGATGTACCCGGCAAAATGGTATAAGATTGTGCCAGTTCGCTCTCTGATACCAGGATGCTTTGTATAAAAGGCCTTAAAATTTCACAGGGGCTAAACTGCTTCATGCTATATAAATATACTGAATATCTCTATTCCTGCATAAAATGCAACTTAGCGCGATAAGCAAAATTTATCTTGCACGACAAAACATTTTTCCTTATGTTTAAGTTATCATTATGCAAAATTTAATTTAAATCTCTCCTGATTAAAAGCCCCCTGTTTCGTCGCATACACCAATCATTAATAAATAAATATTAAAACTCTATGAAAATCATTACCCTCTGCTGCCTGTTTTCAGGCACTGTGTTTCTGGCACTGCAAAGCTGCAATAAGCTTTCTTCGTCCAATAATAACACCCCGGCGCCAAAAGATCCGGGCTATACGATAAACCCCAATACGGCGCATGTAATTGCTGATTACGATTTTAACGATACAACCCTGACCAACCACGGCTGGACCAAAACTTTTGAAGATGATTTTAACGGCGACCTCTCGAACTGGTACCTGTTACAGGGAGGCGGCATCCAGGGAGAACTTGAATGCTACGAGCCGGGAAATGCTACGGTTTCGGGCGGTGTGTTGCAAATCGCAGCCAAAAAAGAAACGGTTACCGGCCCTGTGCAGGTAGATAGTTCAAAAACACAAACGTTTAATTATACCTCGGCGTGGCTACTCAGCAAAAGCACAGTTTCAGCCAACAGTACAACGCCACGTGTCAGGATTGTGATGAGGATGAAGGCTGCTTCGGCTTATGGTCTGACAACGGTTTTTTCAACTTTCGGAGATAACTTCCCCGTAAACGGGGAAATTGTTTGTGCCGAGATCAGCGGATATAAAAATAACCAATACGGCACTTCCTATTGCTTTGGCACATCGCCGGGTCACGACCTGGTAAAAGGCGCCTACCAGTTTAACCCGACTGACGGCGATTTATCGGCTTCTTACCACGTTTACACCACCGAATGGAGCCAAAACGCTATTACCTACTACATTGATGGCAGCCTGGTTGAAGTAAAGACGGCTGGGAATTATGTTCCAAACCTGTTTACCAAAACGAACCGCATCTCGATCAATTTACCGGTAGGCGGTCATAATTACACTAATCCTGACACCGGTAAAATAAACGGCGGTGCAATGGATATCGATTATGTCAAGGTATTTACTTCCAATTAAGATATTTTCACGTCCGGGAGCAGTTGTTGTTCATTCCCGGACGTGAACTATATCAAAATCGGACACCCAAACCGCCTGCTTTATCCCAATCTATTACCATTCAGAACTTTACGATGATGGCATATTCTTTGCCGAATGGGGTTATACTAATACCTCTTCGTCATGAAAGCCACATTTACCACGCTTATTCTTTTAACCGCTTGTTTGCGCGGCTTCGCCCAGCAAAGATCAGCGGACGACCTGACTGTTATCAACCGTACGGCCAGCATCAATAATGACGGGACTGCACCCGTGATACACCTGAATGCCGAAGAAGGCGCCGGCATAGCATGGATAAAGGGAGTTACATTTACTAAAGGCAGCATCGAAGTAGATATTAAAGGCAAGGACGTACTGCAGCAAAGCTTTGTTGGTATAGCTCTGCATGGCACATCCGGTAACAGTTATGAAGCTATTTACTTCCGGCCTTTCAACTTCAGATCAGCCGACCCGGTTCGAAAGTCACATGCCGTGCAATATATCGCCATCCCGGGTTACGACTGGCAAAAATTGCGCACCGAACACCCCGGCCAATACGAGAAAGCCGTCGTGCCTGTCCCGGACCCCAACAGATGGTTCCATGCCAGGATCGAGGCCGATGGCACTACCATTCGCGTATATGTAAATCATAATACATCCCCATCGCTTACGGTGACCGAACCGGTACAAACCGGCGGGACGATGATCGGGTATTGGGCGGGCAATTATTCGGACGGCAACTGGAAAAACCTGGAGATCAAATTCGGAAAATAATACCCGCACCCTATTTTAACTTTTTTTAACAAAAATTAACAACCGCGGGACTTGCTTACTAAGATTTTAGTTTTACCTTAGGGCTTCTTACTTAACCTTATGAGATACATTATCCTATTCTGCCTGTTTATTTCCCTGTTTGCCTCCCCTGCTCTTGCCCAAAATAAATACTCAGTAAAAGGCATTATTGCTGATAGTATTGAAAATGCGAGGCTCGGCAATAGTTCGGTCACGGTGCTCGAAGCAAAAGACTCTATACTGGTCACTTATACCCGTGCTGCAGCGAACGGTTCATTCCTGATCAACGGACTGAATAAGGGGAAATACATCCTGCTGGTGTCCTATCCCGATTATGCGGATTATGTGGAGCGCTTCGGTCTCGATTCGGCCAACCGGGTGCACAATTCGGGCACTATCAATATGCAATTAAAGTCGAGGCTGCTCAAAGAGGTCATGATCAAAGGAACTGTGGCGGCTATTAAGATCAAAGGCGATACCACCGAGTTCAACGCCGCAGCTTATAAAATAGAACCCAATGCCAAAGTGGAAGACTTGCTGAAACAACTGCCCGGTATACAGATCGATAAAGACGGCAAGATCACTGCCCAGGGGCAGCAAGTAAGCCATGTATTGGTTGACGGCGAAGAGTTTTTTGGTGACGATCCTACGCTGGTCACCAAAAACATACGGGCCGATATGGTCGATAAGGTTCAGATCTACGACAAGAAAAGCGACCAGGCCGCATTTACGGGTATCGACGACGGTCAGAAGGAAAAGACTATAAACATTAAGCTGAAAGCCAATAAAAAGAACGGCATGTTCGGCAAGGCCGAATTGGGCGACGGGACCGAAGGGATTTACCAGAGTCAGCTTTTGTTCAATAAGTTTAAGGACAAGGAAAAGTTCTCGGTGTATGGTACGATGGGTAACAACGGTAAGGTGGGGCTTGGCTGGGAAGATAACCAGAAATACGGATCGGGAAGCGGCCTGCAATTTGGTGATAACGGCGAGGTTTTCATCAGCTTTAGCGGGGCAAACGATGACCTGGATTCATTTAACGGGCAATATAACGGGCAGGGTTTGCCTTTGGCCCGTAACGGAGGCATCCATTACGACTCCAAATGGAACGACGACAAACAAAGCATCAATACCAATTATAAGATCGGTACGCTGAATGTAGATGGCACCAATGATAACCTGACACAAAATAACCTGCCCGGGAATATTCTTAACTCAAGTTCCGATCAGCTATTTCATAACTACATGTTCAGGCAAAAGCTGGATGCAACGTATACCGTGAAGCTGGATACCGCATCGAACCTGAAAGTGGCTTTTGACGGCATGGAGAAGCACAGCACTACTAATAACACCTACACGGCAACTACCGAACGAAACGATACGCTGGTGAATAACAGCAACCGGAACCTGAACAACACAGTGGATGAGAAAATATTTCACGCAAGCGCTTTCTACACACATAAATTTAAAAAGACCGGACGAACGCTTTCTTTCAGCATCAACGAAGCTTATGACCAAAGCCAGGCCAAAGGTTTCCTGAAATCAACGATCAATTATTACAATGCCCAGGCATTGATCGATAGTTCTCAGCGGATAGACGAGTACAAAACCAACAATCTGAAAAGCTCGTCGCTGAATACCAATCTGACTTACACCGAACCTTTCTCGAAATACCTTGCCCTGGTACTTAATTATGGGATCGGCATCAACAACAGCAGCGCCGACAGGCAGTCGTTCAATCCTTCGGCGCCGGGGAATTACAACGTTTTCATCGATTCGCTGAGCAGTAATTATAAGCTGGATCAGTTTATTAATGCAGGCGGCGCTATAATTAATTACAAACGGGGAAAAACGATCATTAATTTCGGCACCCGGGTAAATAACGCAAGCTTTCACCAGATGGACGAATTTACCGGCAACACGCTCAACCGGAACTTTGTGAACTGGGCACCACAGGCCAATTTCCAGTATCGTTTTTCGCAGCAAAGATCATTCAATATTGGCTACAGGGGCTATACTACACAGCCTACGCTTGACCAGATACAGCCGCTGGTCGTGAATAACGACCCGCTGAACATTGTGCTTGGAAACCCGGAGTTGAAACCTGCATTCAGCAATAATTTCAATATCAATTACAATTCGTACAAGGTTATAACCGGGCAGTACATCTGGCTGTATGCCAACTATGCATTCACAACTAATCCTATCGTGAATGATATATCGTATGACCCACTTTCGGGCAAAAGCACGAGTAAGTATTTTAACCTGGGCGGGAAGCAAACGTCAAATTTCTTCCTGGGGGCCAATTTCGACCGGAAATTTGAAAAGCTGGATTTTAATGCCGGTTTCGGAATGAATGCTAATGGCAATATCTACTATAGCCTGGTAAACGACGCCGTGAACATGACTAAAAGTTACACCTTTAACCCCAGCTTTAATATTTCGAAATATAAAGAGAAGAAGATCGAGATCTATTTAAGGGGTGGACCAACTTACACCATCAGCCAGTCGTCATTGCAGCCACAGGACAATAATAACGGCTGGGGCGCCCGCGGAGACGGCGGCTTTACCATTTATCTTCCGGGCAAGTTCCAAATCGGGACCGATGATGATTATCAATATAACGGCCCCACACAATCGTTTCACAGCAGCTATAGCCGGATGCAGGTCAATGCATCTATCATTAAAACGTTCCTGAAAAATGACAATCTTAAATTTACGATATGGGGCAATGACCTGCTGAACCAAAATACCGGTTTCAGCCGGAGCGCATCAGCCAACCTGATCACGCAAAACAACTATACCACGCTGAGGAGGTACATTATGTTTACCATCGACTATGATTTCACTAAAATGGGCGGAACAAAAAAATAAGATCATGAAAAAATTATTTATCACCATATCCATTCTTTCATGTGCCTGCCCGGTATTTGCGCAGCATGCGCATTTCACCACATCGGGTGTCATCGAGTTTGAAAAAAGAGCCAACATGTATGCGATTATCCAGCGATCGATCGATAAGGATAATGATGCATTTGAAGAGCCCGCATTCGAAGCTTATAAAAAATCGCAGCCGCAGTTCAAAGTGCTGAAAAGCACCCTGTCATTCGAAAATAACAAAACACTTTTTGCACCGGTTGAAAGCGACGTAGTTGCAACGAATACCTGGTTTTCGAACAACCCGATCGTTACCCAGAATAATACGATCTATTCAGACCTGACCACCAAAGCGGTTACAGCACAGAAAAAAGTGTTCGAAGAGACGTTCCTGTTAAGGGACAGCCTGCGAAAGATCAAGTGGAAGATCACCGATGAAACCCGCGAAATAGACGGTTTTAACTGCCGCCGTGCGAACGGCCTGATGATGGATTCGATCTATGTTGTGGCATTTTATACCACCGAGATACCTGTATCGGGCGGACCGGAATCATTTAACGGTTTACCGGGCATGATACTGGAAGTAGCCCTCCCGCATGAGAACATTACCTGGCTGGCGACCAAAATAACCGATATGACACTTGCTCCGAATGTGGTGGTACCGCCCAAAAAAGGCAAACCGACAGACCGGAAAGGTTTTAATGCAACATTGCAGGCTGCTTTTAAAGACTGGGGCAATGAAGCGCCGTTCTACGCCAAGGCATTTTCACTATAGGCAGGGCTTATTTGCCGATACCCGGAAAATATTATTTTTGTTATTACGCCCGGCATGTTAAGCAACCTGTATTGGGTTGTGACACAGACGCGCCGGTCCACCTGGTACCATAAAACATTATCGGCCCCATGAATATTTCAGCCAGCATCAAAAGTAAATTCAACAAACACCGGGTAGTCGTCAGCACCAACGGCTCAGAAAAAGAATTGCAGATCCCGCCAAAAGCATCGGGTTTCGGCTCATCCGCAAACGGCGGCGAACTGCTTCTGCTGGCCTTGGCTACGTGTTTTTGTAATGATATCTATCGCGAAGCTGCCAAAAAGAACCTGGATATAACGGGTGTAGAAGTGGAATGTACCGGCGAATTTGGGGCGGAGGGCGAACCGGGATCAAACTTAAGGTACAGGGTCAAAGTCGTATCCGATGCATCTGATTCTGAAATAGAAGCATTGATAGCCCATACCGACCGGATAGCAGAGATCCATAATACACTCCGGAAAGGGCGATCCATCACTCTTGACAGGTAATCCTTTTGGCAAACATGATC
>DASZWG010000176.1:0-6685 GCA_035546675.1 Mucilaginibacter sp.
TTTGGGTCCGGCTACAGGTATTGCAATTAATAACTCAAACGGGAACCTGGACGTTGCGGAGGAGAGCGCTAATGGCGGTAATGCGCAAGTTGTTGAATTTACTACAAGCGGCGCAACTAATTTCACCCTGACCAATGCGGCTATTCCAAACCCGGTGAACGTGGCGACAGATAACTCGGGTAACATATATGTACTTGACAATACCAACCTGGATGTGGTGAAATTTTCGAGTGCAGGTACATATCTGTCTACCCCCGTTAGTACCGGCTTAACCAATCCTTTTGGCCTCTATGTCGACGGTTCGGGAAATATCTATGTCAGCGATTCGGGCGCAGGCGGAACGAACAGCATCAAGGTTTATAATTCATCGGGCACCCTTTTAACAACTTTAAGCGGGCTTACCGATCCTGAGGGCATGACCACTGACAGCAAAGGGAACTTGTATGTTACCGATTACACCAATAATACCCTGACCGAGTACCAGCCAACCGGCGGATACTTTATAAGCGGCAAACTCCCCCCGGGTTTAAGCTTTAACTATAGTACCGGTGTCATCAGCGGGACGCCGACAACCGTATTTTCTTCAACAACTTATACCATAACAGCGTACAATGCCAGCGGCAGCAGCAGCACCACCATAACCATTTCGTGCAATGCCAATGCATTAGCGCCTACCATCAGCTATAACCCTTCGGTAGAAGTTTTTACTACAGGCACACTAGACACGCTGAAAGCGGTCACAACCAATAGCCCGAATAGTTTTTCAAGCAGTCCGGCTTTGCCTTCGGGCTTCAGTTTTACTTCCTCGGGCAATATAATAGGCACCACGACAACAGCATCAGCAGCCACTGTTTATACGATTACAGCTACAAATACTGCGAACGGGCTGAGCGGTACCACGACGATCAGTTTGGCTTTTGTGAAAGATAATTACTGGACGGGACACAAAAACAGCGACTGGAACACCAAGCAAAACTGGAGTGCGAATACGGTGCCGACGTCTACGACGTATGCCAGTATCGGTGTGGTTAACTATACCGGCCCCGACCCCATTATATCGGCGGTGGATGGCAATCAAACGGTGGGCTATTTAGTTATGGGCGCATTAAATTCAGCTACGGTAACTGTACAAAGCGGCCTTTCACTTACGGTAAACAATATATTACAAGTAAATAACAATGCAGACCCGGTTTTTACCGGTTCGGGAACTTATAATGTTAGTTACAATGGCGGTATTGTGAGTGTGATCGGAACAGGCGATCTGACAATAAGCTCAGGAACGTCGTTTGTCCTGCAGTCGGGCTCCTCAGGCTCCGCATCGGTGGATGCAATGACGTCGGGCATAATAAACGGTCAGGTGAGCGTACAGCGATATCTGAGTGCGCAGAGGGGTTATCGCTTGCTGGCCTCACCTGTAAATTATTCGGGTGCAACTGATGGTAACGGCAATTTGACTTACAGCCTCAATTATGTAAAGAACTCGGCTTATATAACGGGTACTACGGGCACAACCGGCGGTTTTGATAAAGCAGGAAATCCGACATTATATGTGTACCGCGAGGATGTACCGGTGAACAATTCCAGCTTCATATCGGGCAATTACAGGGGCATCAACAACATTAATTCGGCCCCTGTGTATAGCCTGGATAACGAGTCATCCAACTACACTTTTCCCGTGAGCAATGGTTTCCTGTTCTTTTTCAGAGGTGACCGGGCAAGCGGTACCCTGGCCCAGGAAACGCAAACTACCTGGCCGGCGACAGCAGCTACGCTAACAGCCACTGGCTACCTGAACCAGGGGCAGGTCATTTTCAGGGACTGGTATAATCCGTCGTCTACAGCGCCGGGCTTCTCAAATCCATCAGCTACGGTAGAAGGTTTCAATCTTGCTGCCAACCCCTACGCCTGCACCATCAACCTGGACACTTACAATACAACAACCACCACCACCGGGATATATGGTTCCAATATATCTCCGTTCTTTTATGAGCTGAACCCTAAAACCGAAAACTATGATATCTACGAAGCAGGTGGGATTTACTATACCAATAGCGGCAGCAAGTACATAGCCAGCGGGCAGGGCTTTTTTATACAGGCAACCGCTACAGGGGGCGAACTGATCTTCAACGAAACGGCAAAAACAATATCCACTATACCTTCAGCAAATCTTCTGATGAGTACTAAGACTTCGCTCGCGATGCAGGCTGCCGTTAGAACTCCCCAACTGCTGCGTATTGAAATGGCCCTGGATACGGTAAATAAAGACAACATACTGATCGTATTCGATAACAACGCCAAAGCCGGCTATGCTTTCGCAGAAGATGCGCTTTACAAAACGGGCTCAGGAAAAGTAAACCTGAGCAGCATATCTGATGATAATAAAGCCCTGTCTATTAATAAACTTCCCCTGCACGATGGGATTATCATCCCGCTAAAGGTAGGCTCAAATGCGTACAGCACTTACACGCTGAACCTAACGGACATTGAAGGGGTTCCCCAATTATACGATATCTGGCTGAAAGATGCATTTACAGGCGATTCGATTAATATGCGTACAACGGCAAGCTACACATTCTCGATTACCACGGATACCGGCAGTTACGGTTCAAAGCGTTTCTCGCTGGTGATGAGGCAAAACCCGGCGCTTGCTTACCAGCTGCTGAGTTTTGATGCCGTTAAAACCGATAACAATGCTCATGTTCAGGTAACCTGGACAACTAAATATGAAGAAAACTATACGAACTTTACCGTAGAACGGAGCAATGACGACGGGAAAACCTTTGAGGTAGCAGGCGATGTGAGTTCGACCGGCGCAGGAGCGTACAGCCTGGTTGACAAGACGCCGTTGCAGGGATCAAATCTTTACAGGCTTAAGCAGGAAGACATTAACAGTAACATTACTTATTCGAACGTAGTTGAAGTGCAATTTGCCGCAAAAAGCGATAACACTATCGCCCCGGTTAGTTGTTACCCCAATCCCGCGGTCAATACCATTAACCTCAGTTTTATACCCAAATCCCGTAACGATTCATCTTATGATATCACGGTTACGAACAGCACCGGATTGGTGGTAAAATCAGCGAGGATAACGGGCACTACCTGGCAGGACAATATCAGCGGCCTGCTGGCAGGTACTTACCTTGTACAGGTAAAGGACAGCAGGGATAATGTGATCGTTGGTCAGACCAAGTTTATCAAGCTGTAACGGAAGAATCAGGCTTACACTCTGACAACAGGATAAATACTGGCATCAGCTAAAAAATATTTTTTTCAATTCCCTGTTGCCTATTTGACTTAAAATCCTGATATTTGCAAACTCTTTTGAGAAAAAGAATAATTAATCAACATTTGTCATGTCAAGAGTTTGTGATTTAACAGGAAAAGGCGCTATGAACGGTCACAACGTTTCGAACTCGAACGTTAAGACTAAACGTAAGTTCTATCCTAATTTAAAGCTGAAGAAGTTTTATATTCCTGAAGAAGATAAATGGATCACGCTGAAGGTTTCTACCTCGGCTGTGAAAACCATCAGCAAGAACGGTATCACCGCCTGCATCAATAAATACGTTAAAAAAGGGTATATTTAATAGGTTGTACGTTTGACGTTGTACGTTATATGTTCGATGTCTGTACAAATTAAAAACGTAACACGTTAAACGTGGTACGTATAACATAAAAGAAAATGGCAAAGAAAGGCAACAGGGTTCAGGTAATTTTGGAATGCACCGAGCATAAGGAAAGCGGTTTGCCGGGCATGTCTCGTTATATCACGACCAAGAACAAGAAAAATACCACCGAAAGGCTGGAGTTGAAAAAATACAACCCGGTTTTGAAGAAGGTGACCGTTCATAAAGAAATAAAATAGGTTGTACGTTCGACGTTGTACGTTCAATGTCCGTACAGAAAAACGTAAAACGCCCGGCGTAATACGTAAAACTTAAAGAAAATGGCAAAGAAAGTAGTTGCAACACTGAAGACCGGTAAAGGCAAGGAATATTCGAAAGTGATCACCATGGCAAAATCGCCCAAGACCGGTGCTTACTCGTTCAAGGAAGTTATTGTGCATAACGATCACATCAAAGATGCGATCAATGCAGCAAAAGGTCAGTAATTTGACCTTATAGCGATATAAAAGCCGTCTTGTACAACACGAGAGGGCTTTTTTTATTAGACCTCTCCCCAACCCTCTCCCAAGGAGAGGGAGTTTATGAGAGAAATTGAAATATAACTTGCTTAATTAATTCACGAAATTAAAAATCCTCTCCCCCGGAGAGGATTTAGGAGAGGTTATGGGACTATTCGATTTTTTTAAGAAAAAGGAAGCTACGCCACAGGAACAGCAGGCGCTCGATGCCGGACTGGAAAAAACCAAGGACAGTTTCTTTTCCAAGATCACTAAAGTGGTTGCCGGCCGGTCGACCGTGGATGACGATGTGCTCGACGACCTGGAAGAAGTACTGGTCACCTCGGATGTAGGCGTATCGACTACCTTAAAGATCATCGAACGCATACAAAAGCGTGTGGCCCGTGATAAATATGTGAATACGTCAGAGCTCAATTCGCTGCTCCGTGATGAGATACAGCACTTATTGGCTGAAAATAACAGTAACGATTTTGCCAATTTTGAATATGGCAGCCATAAGCCCTACGTGATCATGGTAGTGGGGGTGAATGGTGTGGGTAAAACCACAACTATAGGGAAATTGGCCTATAAACTGAAGCAGGCAGGCAACCAGGTAGTGATCGGTGCGGCAGATACCTTCCGTGCTGCTGCGGTTGACCAGATACAATTGTGGGGCGAGCGTGTTGGCGTAAAGGTTGTGGCCCAGGCCATGGGTTCCGACCCGGCGTCGGTGGCGTACGATACTTTGCGCTCGGCTGTTGCCAACGGCGATGATGTGGCCATTATCGATACCGCGGGCCGCCTGCACAACAAGGTGGGCCTGATGAACGAGCTGACCAAGATCAAAAATGTGATGCAAAAGGTAGTTCTCGGCGCGCCGCACGAAATTTTGCTGGTGCTGGATGCTTCGACCGGGCAAAACGCGATCGAACAGTGCAAGCAATTCACCGAAGCTACGGCGGTTAATGCCCTGGCACTGACCAAGCTGGACGGCACAGCCAAAGGCGGTGTTGTGATCGGTATATCGGATCAGTTCAAAATACCTGTGAAATACATCGGGGTAGGTGAAAAGGTGGAAGATCTGCAGTTGTTCGACAGGAAAGCATTTGTGGATAGCTTGTTTAAACAATAGAAAGAAAAAGGTGTCATACTGAGGCACTCGAAGTATGAGTGTGAAGGCCCTTGCCCGCATGTTTCGAGAACCTCAACATGACACCCAATGCACAAAGGAGAGTGATGTAAGAAGTAATGAGGACGAAATCAATCAACAAACCAACTTTAACGACTAAGCCAAGGATCAACGTAGTGACTCTAGGGTGTTCGAAGAACATCTATGATTCAGAAGTCCTCATGGGCCAGCTTAAAGGCAATTCTTTTGATGTTGTTCACGAAACCGAAAAGCTCAACCGCGATGATATCATTGTCATCAATACCTGCGGGTTTATCGATAACGCCAAGCAGGAGTCTATCGATACCATACTGCAATACAGTACGCTGAAGGAAGAGGGCAAAGTGGGGAAAGTGATCGTTACCGGGTGCCTTTCGGAAAGATATAAGCCCGAACTGGAGGCCGAGATCACCAATGTGGACGCCTGGTTCGGCACCAATGACCTGCAAAACCTCCTACAGACGGTCGGGGCCGATTATAAACATGAGCTGATCGGCGAGCGCCTGCTGACCACCCCTTCTCATTTTGCTTATTTCAAGATCGCTGAAGGCTGCAATCGTCCCTGCTCTTTTTGCGCCATACCCTTAATGCGCGGCAAGCACGTAAGCAAACCGATGGACGAACTGGTGGACGAAGCCAAAAAGCTGGCCAAAAGCGGCACCAAAGAGCTGATCCTCATCGCGCAGGACCTGACCTACTACGGCCTGGATATTTACGGCAAGCGTAACCTGGATGAATTATTGCGCAAGCTTTCGGATGTGAACGGCATTGAATGGATACGTCTGCAATATGCCTACCCGTCCGGTTTCCCGATGGAGATATTAGACGCGATGAATGAGCGCGAAAACATCTGCAAATACCTCGATATGCCTTTGCAGCACATCAGCGATGATATGCTCAAGTCGATGCGGCGCGGCATTACCAAACAGAAAACCATCGACCTGGTAAACCAGGTGCGCGATAAAGTGCCGGGAATTACTATGCGCACAACGCTCATTACCGGTTACCCCGGCGAAACTGAACAGGATTTTGAAGAGATGGCGCAATGGGTGGAAGAAACGCGTTTTGACCGCCTGGGATGTTTTACTTATTCGCACGAGGAAAAGACCCATGCCTATTCCTTAACGGATGATGTGCCGGATGAAGTGAAGCAGGAACGCGCCGATGCCATTATGGAGATACAGCAGGGAATTTCATTCGAAAAGAACCAGGAAAAGATCGGCAAAACCTTTAAAGTGCTGATCGATAAAAAAGACGGCAATTATTTTGTTGGGCGCACTGAATTCGATTCTCCTGAAGTGGATAACGAGGTTTTGATCGATGCCGGGCTGCACTATGCCACGCCGGGGAGCTTCGTCAATGTGAAAATTGACAGCGCCGAAGACTTCGATCTG
>DASZWG010000177.1:0-4484 GCA_035546675.1 Mucilaginibacter sp.
ATACTGAATTACTCACGATTTTTCAAAATGAATTGGTCAAAGAGTTCAGCAGACTTGAGGAAGAAGATAATAATAAAATTGATTCACACCATTCTCAATCAGTGTAAGTTATGGAAGCTCAATCATCCAAAACAAATGCTATGAAACAAACAACTTCCCGATTATTTTGAGCATATACGGTTTTAAAACCGAACCGAATAAAATAGCACAACCCTAACATCAATAACGGCATTTGGAGTTTTCAGCTTTTTTGGTCGATGGTGTGTTAACGATGAGGCTTCGGACAATAACAGGCAATCATCCTTTATCGTTTAAGTCAGGCTAACAGATTTAAATTTCGAAAGATATTCCCGGCTTTGCTTTAAGGCGTCATAGGGATCGATTGCCGATCTATCCAGCTCGATGATCATGAACTTAACCTTATCTGAGCAGGCATTTACGATAGCCGGTATGTCTAACGTACCCTGGCCTACCGGGGTCATCGGATCCGGTTCATCTTTAATCAGTTTATCATTAAAAACCGCAGGCCCGTCTTTGATATGAATAAAGCGCACCCTGTTTTTTAACTTTTTAAGTATAGCAGCCGGGTCCTGGCCTGCGACTTTCACCCAATACACATCCGTTTCAAAGAAGATATCGTCGTCCAGCTCTTCATTTAAAACTTCGTAAACCAGTTTGCCTCCAACGTGATTCCGGTACTCCCACCAGTGATTGTGCAATCCAAAATTCAAGCCATTGTCCTTCGCAAGCCTGTTACTCTCCTTATAAATATTCACCAGCTCTTTAGTCCCTTCGAGCGAACTATAGCGTTTATCTTCGGGCCATCCGTGCCAAATCAGATTTTTGCAGTTATAGGCCCCGGCGGTTTTAACCAATACATCAATATTGTCCCGGGTTGGTTTGTCAACATGGCAGGAGGTTACGCTCAGCCCAAGGTCTTTCAGCGTATCGGCGGCTGTTTCAGCACTGATATTTTTTGGCCAGAAGGCGGTCTCGACATTTTTAAAGCCGAGGTCTGCAAGACGCTTTAAACTGCCTTTAAAATCTTTAGCGATGGCTTCCCGAATGGTATAAAGCTGTACTGCCACCCGATGCTTTTCACCCGCAAAAGGAAATTTTAAGGCGCCGGGCATAGTCGTTGCAAGCAGCCCTGCGCCTGCCATTTGGATAAACTCTCTCCGGTTTGTCATGATTTTTTTTTTTTAAGCGGTCCCTTTTTTAAACTGATCAATTGCATGGTTCACTGCACGGGCGGTAAGCGCCATAAATGTCAGCGACGGATTCTGAACTCCTGTCGAAGTCATACATGCCCCATCTGTTACGAATACGTTTTTACAATGATGCATAGCATTCCATTGATCAAGTAACGAGGTTTTGGGATCATTCCCCATCCGTACGCCTCCAACCTCGTGGATGTCAAGTCCCGGAGCTTGTTTGGTGTCGAATGTCTGAATGTTTTTACAGCCCGCGGCATGCAGCATCTCACCGCCTTCCTGGAAAAAGTCCTTTAAAAGTTTTTCATCATTTTCATCGTAGCCCACCGACGTAACCAGCAATGGCATGCCCCATTTGTCCTTTTTGTCTTTACTTAGCCGGACGTGATTAATTTCCTTGGGGATCGTCTCGCCCTGGATAGACATATTAATTCCCCAGTTACCGGGTTCCCCCATTGCATCTTTAAAATCGGCGCCAATTCCGTCGGCGTACGCGCGTGGTCTGGCCGCTCCGTAAAAGACCATATATCCCCTCATGAAATCCATTTCCTGCTTTTGAATATTTCTGAAATTTGGTATCATGGGCTGAGTTGGCCTGCGGCCATAATAATATTTGTCCATCGGACCATCAAATTCAGCGAAAATATTGCCGCGATAGTTTTGGAAAGCGATATATTTTCCAAGCAACCCGCTATCGTTACCTAAGCCGCCGGGGAACCTGGACGAGGTGGAGTTCAATAGCAGCAGGTTGGTATTTAAGCACGCCGCATTGATGAATACCAGGTCCGCGTAAAACTCATATTCCTGTAATGTCTCAGAATCGATAACGCGAACCCCGCTTGCTTTCCCTTTTTTCTCGTCATAGATGACAGAGTGTACAACAGAATAGGGGCGCAACGTAAGATTACCCGTTTTATTTGCCCAGGGTATTGTTGAAGAATTGGAGCTGAAGTAACCGCCAAACGGACAGCCCCGTTCACATTGGTTTCGTGCCTGGCATTGGCCGCGGCCCTGTGCCAAATGAATGGGTTTGGGCTTGGTGAGGTGCGCGCATCTTCCCTGTATAACATGACGGGCCGGGTATTTTGCTTTAATTCGCGATGCTATATCCTTTTCCACGCAGTTCATTTCCCACGCGGGCAGAAATTCACCGTCGGGCAGTATGTCCAGGCCGTCGCGGTTACCGCTTATGCCGACAAATTTTTCGACATAAGAATACCACGGAGCAAGATCATTATACCTGATGGGCCAATCCACCGCATAACCGTCCCTTGCCGGGCCTTCAAAATCATGCTGGCTCCAGCGCTGAGTTTGCCGCCACCACAACAGCGATTTACCGCCCACCTGGTAACCGCGAATCCAGTCGAACGGTTTTTCCTGCACATACGGGTGCTCTGTGTCTTTGACAAAGAAATGCTGGGTCGACTCGTCAAATGCATAACACCTGGAAACGACGGGATTATCTTTTGTTACCGATAAAGGCATTTGCAGATGGTGCGGAAACTCCCAGGGGCCTTTCATCGCCGTCGGGTAATCCTTCAGGTGGACAACATTGCGGCCGCGCTCCAAAACCAGCGTTTTCAGGCCTTTTTCACAAAGCTCTTTAGCCGCCCAGCCACCACTTATGCCCGAACCCACCACAATCGCATCGTATGTGTGTTTGTTTTTTGCTGTGATGTTAAGATTCGGGCTTTTCGACGAATCGGTTTCTATCATAATTAAAAGGGTTTGATCAATTGGTTTATCTACATTCTTCAGGAAGCTCACGCCGAAAGGCGTTGCTACAGGCAATATAAGTAAAGTCGTGCATTTTAACTTTAAGAATGTCTCCATTAATTTCCGGCATGACATAATTTGCCTCCAAAAGGGCGTCGCCGCCCATCCTGGCGCTATTAGCAACCACGGCATTAACAAATAAGCTACGTATTAAATTCTCTCCCTAGGGGAGGGTTAGGGAGGGGTTTGCCGATCAGGTTAAGACGCTTTTGTCAAAACATTTGGGTGGAACCGCATTTCCCCGTTCTAATTTTCGGCTCAATCCGCATTAAAGGCCTGCATGTCGATCAGCCGTTTATACAGGCCGTTTTTCTGAACCAGTTGCTGGTGCGTGCCCTGTTCCACGATCTGTCCTTCCTCCAGCACCACGATCATATCTGCATTTTGTATGGTACTGAGCCGGTGCGCGATGATGAGCGAGGTACGGTTCTTCATCAGGTTGTTGAGCGCTTCCTGAACCAGTTTTTCCGATTCAGTATCCAGCGCCGATGTCGCCTCGTCCAGCAG
The DNA here is from genome assembly GCA_035546675.1 of Mucilaginibacter sp. Lineage (GTDB taxonomy): Bacteria > Bacteroidota > Bacteroidia > Sphingobacteriales > Sphingobacteriaceae > Mucilaginibacter. Next base: position 3,498 of record DASZWG010000177.1, read on the forward strand.
CATAATGGGCGGATTATTCAGCACCGCGCGGGCGATACAAATGCGCTGGCGCTGTCCGCCCGATAGTTTGGCGCCGCGGTCGCCGATATTGGTATCGTAGCCTTTATCGGTGGCCATGATGAAATCGTGGGCATTGGCGATGCGCGCCGCGGCTTCCACCTGTTCGCGGCTTACCCCGGTTTTGCCGAAGGCGATGTTGTTGAAAATGCTGTCGTTAAAAAGAATGGTTTCCTGGTTCACAATCCCCATCAGCGAACGAAGCGAATTCATGGTGACATCGTGAATATTGTGATCGTCGACCCGTATTTCGCCCGATTTGGGTTCGATAAAACGGGGTATCAAATCCATCAGGGTTGATTTGCCACCGCCTGAGGGACCGACCAACGCGACGTTTTTCCCTTTGGGCACGGTCAGGTTAATGTTCTTCAGCACCGCTTTATCCTGGTAGGCAAAGGATACATTATTGAAATGGATGCCTTCGTTAAAGCCGGTCAGTTCGGTGGCGTTGGGTATATCGTTAATGGCCGGCTTCTCATCGATCAGCGCCAGCACGCGCTCACCGGCCGCAATGCCCTGGTGAATATTGCTGAACGAATCGGATATCGCTTTAGCCGGGCGCATCAGTTGCGAGAATACGGCGATATAGGCAATAAAATGGCCGCCGTCTAAACTCGACCGGTTATTCAGTATCAGGTATCCGCCATACAAAACGATGCAGGCGATCATGGTAACCGACAGCGTTTCGGACACCGGGGAGGCTGACTGCTGCCGTTTGGCCATGGAACGCAATATTTTGGAATACCTCCTGTTTTCATAATCGAACCGGTTTTTGATGAAATCGGTGGCATTAAATGCCTTAATGATCTTGATGCCCGACACGGCCTCGTCGAGGTAGCTGATCATATTGCCGTAGGTTTGCTGAGCCGATTTAGCCTGCGACCGGAGCCTTTTTACGATCTTGGAGATGACAAAAGCCGATACAGGTAC
>DASZWG010000178.1:0-4323 GCA_035546675.1 Mucilaginibacter sp.
TGGTTCGCAACGATCATTTATGTTTTGCATCAGGTAACACCTATTACGACTACCAACTCGTATCGAGTAAATGGCGCAAATATGACGACAAACACGAATACGAAACTTATGCATCGGCATATCATCTGCCACATGTAAATGAATTCAAAACCTTTTATCAGCAATATGCCGACTATTGGAATGGCTGGCGATTTTGGTTTTTGCCTTAAACTCCTGAGATAAACCTTATATAAAATGAAATATCACAAAATAATACTGGCCGGCGGCAATGGTTACTTGGGAACCGTACTGGCCGCTTATTACAGCCCGCTTGCCGGGGAAGTCATTATCCTGAGCCGCCACCCCAAAGCCGATGAAGGGAACATTCGCACATTGGTATGGGACGGCAAAACAGAGGGCGCCTGGGTGAAAGAACTGGAGAATGCCGATCTGCTCATAAACCTGTGCGGCAAGAACGTTAATTGCCGTTATAACGACAGCAATAAGCAGGAGATACTTGGCTCGCGCGTAAACCCGACAAGGCTGCTTGGCAGTGTGATCGCAAAGCTGGAGAATCCGCCGAAATTGTGGATCAACAGTTCATCGGCAACAATTTACCGCCACGCTGAAGATCGTCCGCAGGATGAATATACCGGCGAGGAAGGAGAGGGCTTTTCGGTGGATATTTGCCGGGCCTGGGAAAAGGCTTTTTTTGAGACCCATACCCCGCATACACGCAAGGTTGCGCTGCGAACAGGGATCGTATTCGGTAAAAACAGCGCCATATTTCCCCGCCTGCTCAATTTGGTGAAAATGGGTTTCGGCGGACGCCAGGGCAACGGGCGGCAGATGGTATCGTGGATACACGAGCAGGATATGGCCACGATCACGGAATGGCTGCTCGAACATCCGGAAATAGAGGGTACGGTGAATGCCACGGCGCCGAACCCGGTGAGCAATGCCGAACAAATGCGGCTTATGCGCGATGCTTACGGGACGCGTATGGGCTTGCCGCTTCCGGAATGGTTGCTGAGCATCGGCGCTTTTTTCATCGGTACGGAAACGGAACTGGTGCTGAAAAGCCGCTGGGTTTTGCCGAAGCGCCTGCTTGAAAATGGCTATGTATTCAAATATCCTGAAATGCGCGGGGCGATCGGCGAATGTATTACCTCCGGCAACTCGTTTGGCAGGCGGTTAATGAAAGCGATTGTGATCATTGGCATCCCGCTGCTTTTCGGGCTGATCATGCGGTTGCTTTTCGGCATCGATAGCTGGGAATCTTTCCTCAGCGTTATGTCCTTAAGCTTCTTGTTCCTGGTGCCCTTTGCGATAGGCGCACTTACCATTTTCTTTTCACCGCTTGAAAAAGTTAAAAGCATGAGCTACCGTTTTTTCTTCCCATGGCTTCCGATTATCGCACTTTTTACATTAACCCTTGCATTCGCAATAGAAGGCTGGGCATGCTGGCTTATGGCTTTGCCTTTGTTTTTGCCGATGGCGTCGCTTGGCGGACTGACCATGGGATATTTCAGGCTCAAAAAGCATAAAAAGAATAAAACATTCGTTTCACTGGCGGTTCTTTTGCCGTTTTTTATCTCGCCCATTGAGCATGCAATAGGCAGTATCCCCGGCAGGTATGAGGCCTATACTTATATAGACATTCATGCTGACCGGGGCAGAATATGGAACAATGTCACCCGGGTAAGAACCATCAGCCCAAACCAGGATAAGGGCTGGCTAACCAGGATATTAGGTTTCCCAAGACCGATACGGGCTGAACTGAATTACAATGGTGTCGGCGCCTACCGAAAGGCCATTTTCAGTAAAGGCCTTGTTTTTCACGAAGGCGTGGAATCGTATGCCGATCAGCACAGCATGCATTTTTCCATTAAGGCTTATCCGTACGAGATCCCATCAACCACAATGGACAAGCATGTAGTGATCGGCGGTGATTACTTTGATGTATTGGATGGCACTTATGTACTGCAGCAATTGTCACCCGGCAAGTACCGGCTTCACCTGTACAGTCATTTTAAACTGACGACCACTTTCAACTTTTACGCTTCGTGGTGGGCGGGGTGGATCATGAAAGATATTCAGAACAATATTTTACAGGTTATTAAACAGCGTGCGGAAGAATGAAAACGCAAACGAAGATCAGGCTTTGCCTATGGATCGTTATCATTGGGCTGGTTCTGAGCGGTGTCACCGCTTTCCCGATAGAAAGTGAGCTGGATGTGCTGAAAGGTCATCTGTCGCCAGGCGGTGTAATGGGAAACTGGATAGCTAAAATTTATGATGCGGTAAAAACGACGAATCGGCAATTCCCCTGGCTCAGCTATGGTACCGACTGGCTGGCATTTGCGCATTTGGTGATCGCTGTAGTATTTATCGGTCCGCTACGCGACCCTGTGCGCAACATCTGGGTGATCCGTTTCGGCATGATCGCCTGTGCCGGTATTATTCCCTTTGCATTCATTGCGGGTGAAGTAAGGGATATTCCTGTTTTCTGGCGGCTGATAGATTGTTCGTTCGCGGCGGGAGCGTTTATCCCCTTGTATTTTTCCTATAAATACACCCGGAAGCTGGAAAGATCAGCCTGATCCTATCATCCCCTAAAGGTAATTGTTACACAGTAATGGGATTGTTTTTACAAGTTCATTACCTATATTTGCGTTCGCAAAATTGATATAAAAGCTGATGAGAGAAATACAATTCAGGGAAGCGCTTCGCGAAGCTATGAGCGAGGAAATGCGCAGGGACGATAAAATATACCTGATGGGCGAGGAAGTGGCCCAGTATAACGGTGCGTACAAAGTGAGCCAGGGAATGCTGGATGAATTTGGCGATAAGCGCGTGATCGACACTCCCATCTCTGAATTGGGTTTTGCCGGTATCGGCATCGGTTCGGCCATGAACGGCCTGCGACCCATTGTTGAATTTATGACCTTTAATTTCTCGCTGGTGGCCATCGACCAGCTGATCAACGGCGCAGCCAAGATCATGTCGATGAGCGGCGGGCAATTCTCGGTGCCTATCGTTTTCCGCGGTCCGACGGGTAATGCCGGTATGCTGAGTTCGCAGCACAGCCAGTGCTTCGAAAGCTGGTACGCCAACTGCCCCGGTCTTAAAGTGGTGGTTCCGTCGAATCCCGCGGATGCCAAAGGCCTGCTGAAGACCGCTATTCTGGATCCCGATCCGGTGATATTTATGGAATCGGAGCTGATGTACGGCGATAAAGGCGAAGTGCCTGAAGAAGAATATTATATCGAATTGGGTAAAGCCAAGCTGGTAAAAGAAGGTACGGATGTAACCCTTGTTGGTTTCGGCAAGATCATGAAAGTGGTGAACGCCGCCGCAGCAGAACTCGAAAAAGAAGGCATTAGCGCCGAAGTGATCGACCTGCGCACTGTGCGCCCGATCGACTATGCTACGGTGATCGAATCGGTAAAGAAGACCAACCGCATGGTTTTCATCGAGGAAAGCTGGCCGCTGGGCTCTATCGCCACAGAAGTATCGTTCAAAGTTCAGAAAGATGCGTTCGATTACCTGGATGCGCCTATCCTGCACATTATGGGCGGGGATGTTCCGCTGCCTTATGCGCCGACACTGATACAGGAATACCTGCCGAACCCCGAACGCGTGATCAGGGCGGTAAAGGAAGTGATGTATGTGACGAAATAATTTTAAAATATAAAATAAAAAGCCGCTTATTTAGCGGCTTTTTTTATTTATCGTATATTCGGATATGGACGAAGTAAAGAAAAAGTTAATTGTCCCGGTATTGATACTTACAGGAATGCTGATCGTGAATTTCAATAGCCTGCTGAAAGGTATTGAAAGACATGAGACCTGGCGCATTGCAGTAGCTTCAGCCGCATATGTGATCATAGTGCCTTTAGTGGCCTTGGTATGGTTCCGATTATTGAAAATGAAAAAGGCACACGCATCTTCTGACAATGAAAGCACCAGAAAAAAGGTGCATAAATAAAAATCCCGATTACCTGAAGCAATCGGGACTATTGCAAATCCTTCAATTTATTTCCGGGCGCAAGTATTTAATACTATTACCTTCTTCTGCCAAAAATGCGCAGCAGGAACAGGAACAGGTTGATGAAATCGAGGTACAAAGTTAACCCTCCCATCAGCGATAATTTCTTTGCTGATGCTTCGCCATACTGTATGCCTGCGCCAATATTTTTCATTTTTTGCACGTCATAAGCGGTAAGCCCGACAAACACGGCCACACCGATGTAGCTGATCAGGTAATCCAAACCCTGGCTATGCAAAAAGAAATTGATAACGCTGGCAATGATGATACCAATAAGGCCCATAAACATGATC
>DASZWG010000179.1:0-4395 GCA_035546675.1 Mucilaginibacter sp.
TTCAAAAAAGCTTTTTTGAGCGGGAAGCTCACTTTGAGGTGAAAGGGTAAAGGCGAAAGATCAATTCAGCAATAAAACCTTCAAGCTTTACGACATTTCGACATTACAACAATTCGGTTAACTTTGGCAAAAATACTATGCACGCATAATGATCGGGCAAATCATTTTTATCATCATCCTGGCCGCAGCCATCTGGCTTTTCAGCAAAAATGTGGGTACCATCAGGCGCAATATCCTGCTGGGCCGCGACACCGACCGTTCCGATCGCCCTGCTGAAAGATGGAAAACCATGGCCCGTGTGGCGCTGGGCCAGTCGAAGATGGGCAAGCGCCCGCTGGCGGCTGTCATGCACATATTCATTTATGTAGGTTTTGTGATCATTAATATCGAAGTACTGGAAATTCTGATCGACGGTGTTTTTGGTTCGCATCGCATCTTCTCACATCCGCTGGGCGGCTTATACGGTTTGCTGATAGGAGGATTCGAGTTCCTGGCGGTGCTGGTGCTCATCGCCTGCTTTACCTTTCTGGTGCGGCGAAATATCGGCCGGCTAAAGCGTTTTAGCGGTGTCGAAATGACGACCTGGCCCAAGTCGGATGCCAATTATATCCTCATTATCGAGATATTACTGATGACCGCCTTCCTGACCATGAATGCCGCCGATCATAAGCTGCAGTTGCTCAGTTACGGACATTATATCAAAGCGGGAAGCTTCCCGGTGAGCCACCTGATCGATCCGCTGCTGCCGGATAACCCTGTTGCGCTTGTAACTATAGAACGCGGGTGCTGGTGGTTTCATATTGTAGGTATTCTGGCCTTTCTTAATTACCTGCCCTATTCCAAGCATTTTCATATCCTGCTGGCTTTTCCGAATACGTATTATTCCAACCTGAATCCCAAAGGTCAGTTCACCGATATGGCTTCGGTTACCAACGAAGTAAAGGCCATGCTCGATCCTTCATTCGTACCCGAACCCACCGAAGTGACGCGCTTCGGCGCAAAGGATGCCACCGACCTGACCTGGAAAAACCTGATGGAGGCTTACACCTGCACCGAGTGCGGGCGCTGTACTTCGGTTTGTCCGGCCAACCAGACCGGCAAGCTGCTTTCGCCGCGCAAGATCATGATGGATACGCGCGACCGGATATCTGAAATCGGAAAAGGGATAGATCAGCATGGCAAAGATTATCAGGATGATAAAAGCCTGCTGGATAACTACATCACCCGCGAGGAGCTTTGGGCATGCACCACGTGTAATGCCTGTGTTGATGACTGCCCGGTAAATATCAACCCGCTGGAGATCATTACCGAAATGCGGCGCTATATTGTGATGGAAGAATCGCAGGCGCCGGCAAGCCTGAACAATATGTTCACCAACGTAGAAAATAACGGCGCACCGTGGAAGTATGCCGCGGCGGACAGGTTTAACTGGAAGGAAGGATAGTCAGTAGGTATTTGTCATCAGGCATTGTTTTGATCGGCCTCATGCCGAATGACCAATGCCCAATGACCGAATAATTCATTATATGAGTGAGGTACAAATATTGACCATGGCCGAAATGGCCGCTCAGGGCAAGGAACCTGAGATATTGTTTTGGGTGGGCTGTTCGGGCAGTTTCGACGAGCGCGCACAGCGCATCACGCGCGATATCTGCAAAATACTGAACCATGTGGGTATCAGTTTTGCTGTTTTGGGTACAGAAGAGAATTGCACAGGCGACCCGGCTAAACGTGCCGGTAATGAGTTCCTGTTCCAAATGCAGGCCATGATGAATATCCAGGTGCTGGATGGCTACAACATCAAAAAGATTGTGACCGGGTGCCCGCACTGTTTCAACACGCTGAAAAACGAATATCCAGGCCTTGGGGGTAATTATGAAGTGATCCATCACTCACAGCTCATACAGCAACTGATCGGTGAAGGTAAATTAAAGGCCGAGGGCGGTGAAAGCTTTAAAGGCAAACGGATAACTTACCATGATCCTTGCTATCTGGGCAGGGGCAACGACGTGTACGAAGCGCCGCGCAAGGCGCTGGAAGTGCTCGACGCCGACCTGGTCGAAATGAAGCGTTGCCGCAGCAACGGGCTGTGCTGCGGCGCCGGAGGGGCGCAGATGTTTAAGGAACCCGAAAAAGGCAATAAGGACATCAATATGGAAAGGATGGAGGATGTGCTGGATAGCAAAGCGACGATCGTTGCTGCCGCATGCCCTTTTTGTATGACCATGCTGCGCGATGGTGTGAAGGGCAAAGAAAAGGAACAGGAGATACAGGTACTGGATATTGCCGAGATCACGGCGAGGGCGAACGGATTATGACATTCGCGTTTATGCCGGAAGAATTGATGCTTTCATGACATCAGTCCATACGCCGGAACCAATAAAATGGGTAATTTTGTAACATGCAATTTTCTGAACAATCCAGGGTTTGGATATACCAGTCGGACAGGGAGCTAACGGATGCAGAGGCTAAACAAATACAAGCCGTCCTCAGCCGTTTTGCAACCGAATGGACCGCCCACAACAGGCAGTTGAAGGCCGGGGCCGAAGTAAGATACAACCGCTTTTTGATATTGATCGTAGATGAGAGCCAGGCAGGTGCCAGCGGCTGCTCTATCGATAAATCGGTCAATTTTCTGAAACAGATGGAGCAGCATTTCGGTATCAGCCTGTTCGACCGCTTTAATTTTGCATACCGTGAGGGCGAAAAGGTGCTTTCTGCCCCGCGTCATGAGTTTGAGGAACTGATCAGATCGGGCAGGATCAACAATGACAGTATCGTGTTCAATAACCTTGTCCCAACCCTCGGCGAACTCCAAACCAAGTGGGAAGTGCCTTTTAAGGAAAGCTGGCACCCGCAGCTTTTCGGCAACCTGGTATAAAGTTCGGCCTAAAACATTAATTTAGCGGTACACCAATCTATCCCGCCTTGGATGTTTACCAGGTCATATCCGTTATTGTGCTGCTGGCTGCTGTGTTCGCCTATGTGAACGACAGGGTTATCAAATGGCCGCCCACCATCGGCATCATGGCGCTGTCGCTGTTTTTTTCGGTGCTGCTGGTTTTCCTGGGCAACCTGATACCCGTCTTTTCGGCTGAGGCGCTGCGCATAGCCAAACACATCGATTTTGAGCAGGTGCTGATGAACATTATGCTTAGCTTCCTGCTTTTTGCCGGAGCCATACACATGGATGCCGATAAACTGAGAAAAGAACTGTGGCCCATCATCACCCTGGCCACGGCAGGCGTTTTTATATCGACGTTTTTGGTCAGTCTTATGGCCTACTTTTTATTCCATTTGTTTCACCTGCACATACCCTACATTTACTGCCTGCTGATGGGGGCGCTGATATCGCCTACCGATCCCATTGCCGTGATGGCCATCCTGCGCAAAGCCGGTATCCCGCAATCGCTCGAGACCAAGATCGCCGGCGAATCGCTTTTTAATGACGGGGTGGGTGTTGTCGTTTTCCTCACCATACTCGAGGCGGCCTCCAAAGGTATGACACACTTTTCTGTAGGAGGTACGCTGCTGCTTTTCATAAAGGAAGCAGGCGGGGGACTGCTATTCGGCGGTGTTATGGGCTATGTTACGTATCTTTTGCTTAAATCCATCGATAACTACCGGGTAGAGGTGCTCATTACGCTGGCTGTAGTGATGTGCGGCTATTCGCTTGCCGACCAGTTGCATATTTCGGCGCCGCTGGCCATCATCGTCACCGGTATTATCGTAGGCACAAAAGGGAGGGCTGTGGCTTTTTCCGAAACATCGCGCGATTACCTGGGTAAGTTCTGGGACCTGATCGATGAGATATTGAACGCCATCCTCTTCCTGCTCATCGGCCTGCAAATGCTGGTGATCAAAACCTATCATACCATCATGATCATAGGCTTTATCATGATCGGTGTAGTGCTGGTGGCCCGGTGGTTTGCTGTATCGGTACCGGTTTCTTTATTGCGGTATAAGATAAAGTTCGAAAAAAATGCCATCATTGTGCTTACCTGGGGAGGTTTGCGCGGTGGTCTTTCCGTAGCAATGGCGCTTTCATTACCGCCCGATATGTACCGCGATTCCTTTACGCTTATCACCTATATCATCGTTGTGTTCTCTATCATTGTACAGGGGCTTACCATTGGCAAGGTGGCCAAATTGGTCGGTAAATAATATGGTCAGAGTTTGGTTTTGCCCGAAACAATGGCCACGCACGTACCCATGCAGGCAATAACCAGGAACGATGCCCGTAACGTAGCCAGTCCCGCAATGAAACCAATAAGCGGCGGACCGATAAGGAATCCCGTAAAACCGATGGTTGATACTGCGGTAAGCGCTACGCCAGGCGACATGTCTTTGGTTTTGCCCGCCGAACTGTAGATCATCGGTACTACGGATGATACA
>DASZWG010000180.1:0-4765 GCA_035546675.1 Mucilaginibacter sp.
CTTCCTCGGTATAACCTAAAATACCTTTCAGTTCGCCTTCAGAAGCATCCTTCATGGCTTTTTTGATGTCTTCATAAGTGGTCGGCTTAGCCAAACGTACAGTCAGGTCGACTACCGAAACATCCGGAACCGGAACGCGGAACGACATGCCTGTCAGCTTACCTTTCAGCTCGGGCAAAACCAGGCCAACAGCTTTTGCTGCACCTGTGGATGAAGGGATAATATTCTGGTAAGCGCCGCGGCCGCCTCTCCAGTCTTTGTGCGACGGGCCATCAACCGTTTTTTGCGTTGCGGTAACCGCGTGTATGGTGCTCATCAGGCCTTCCTCGATACCAAAGTTGTCATTCAGCACCTTAGCGATAGGGGCAAGACAGTTGGTAGTACAGGATGCATTGGATACGATGGTTTGATCGGCAGTTAGTTTTTTATGGTTCACGCCCATTACGAAGGTCGGGGTGTCGTCTTTTGCCGGGGCGCTCATTACTACTTTTTTAGCGCCGGCGTCGATATGTTTTTGTGCGGTTTCCTTGGTCAGGAACAGGCCGGTTGATTCGATAATGATCTCAGCGCCAACTTCATTCCATTTCAGGTTGGCCGGGTCTTTTTCGGCAGTTACACGAATAGTTTTACCGTTTACAACCAGATGTCCGCCTTCAACAGCTATCGTGCCCTTGAATTGCCCGTGAGTCGAATCATACTTCAGCATGTATGCCATGTATTCGGGGTCAACCAGGTCGTTGATACCGACTACTTCGATGTCAGGTCTTTCAATTGCGGCCCTGAAAGCCAGGCGTCCGATACGGCCAAAACCGTTAATTCCTATTTTCATGATTTTAATTTTTATTTGAATAATATGTTAAAAGATTATTTATAGGTTCTTTGATAATATTACCGACGGTTATATTTCTGCTTGCGGAGGCTTCGTACAGGTAGTCCTGGAAATTTGCGGCAACTGTGCCGGTAAAACTCACAATGGCCCCCGGATGCTGTTTTTGTAAAGGTAGCAAATATGTGTCAATTAGCTTTCCGAAACCTGTAATTATGACGTTCTTAAGATAATGATCTTCCTTATTATCAAGGTAAAATTCTGCGAATGAGCTTAAAAAAACAGCGGGCTGTTTTTGCCGGTAAACCTTTTCCAGGAGCGTTCTCCGGTCAAAGTCATAACGATGCTCAAACTTCTTCCTGATATGCGGGGGCATGGTCTCGTTCATGAAAGCTTTAAGCAACTGCCGCCCCAGCCAGTTGGCCGAACCTTCATCGGCCAGCACAAAACCCAGGCCGTAATTATTGGGTTTCACTTTGCGGCCATCATACCAGGCGGCGTTCGATCCGCTGCCGCAAATACATATTATCCCCGGCCGGTTCCTGAAGGCAGCGATAGCGGCTGCGTCGATATCGTGTTCAACGGTTACCTTCCCGAATTTGAAAAAAGCCGATAAAGCGTTATGAACGGTGTTTTTAAGATCGTTTGAAAATGAACCGGCGCCGAAGAAATAAATTCGTTTGATCTCTTCGGCGTGATGAATGAGATTGATATTCTTGTTGAGCAGTTGAATGATCTGTTTCTCATCATTAAAATAAGGGTTTATCCCCCCGGTTTTAAATGATGCAATGGTCCGGCCCCGGTCGGCAAGCCGCCAGTCGGCTGAGTTTGAACCACTGTATACAACTGCGATCATTGATCAGATAGATAGTACATCGGCCATCTCCAACAGATCTTCCTCGAGTTTAAATTGATGCTGATTGAGGGCCTCTTCAAGACCGGTGATCTTGATATGGTTAGCCTGCAGGCCCACCATTTCCTGGGTATGGCCTTTCAGCAGCGCTTTAACCGCCGCATAGCCAAGCCGGCTACCCAATACGCGGTCGAATGCCGAAGGGCTGCCCCCGCGCTGCAGGTGGCCCAGTATCGTTACTTTGATATCGTAAAATTTGATCTCGTTCTGTACACGGCGGGCTATATCATATACGCCCCCATTTTTATCGCCCTCGGCCACGATCACGATACTCGATGATTTTTTCTTATGCTGACCCTCTTTCAGGTTGCCGATCAGTTCATCAATAGCCGTAGCTTTTTCAGGGAGCAATATCGCCTCGGCGCCGCAGCACACGCCTGCCCTGAGTGCGATGGCCCCGCTGTCGCGGCCCATTACTTCGATAAAGAACAAGCGGTCGTGAGCGTCGGCTGTATCACGTATCTTATCTATGGCCTCAACCACCGTATTGGTTGCCGTATCAAAACCGAGCGTGTAGGTCGATCCGTACAGGTCGTTATCAATGGTTCCGGGTACGCCCATAACACGGATGTCCGGGTATCTTTTGGAGAAACGTAATGCCCCGGTGAACGTTCCGTCGCCGCCAATTACGACCAATGCATCTATCCCGTGTTCTTTTAAATGTTGATAAGCTGCCTCCATGCCTTCTTCAGTTTTGAAAGGCAGGCACCGGGCCGTTTTCAATATCGTTCCGCCCAGGTTCAGGATATTGCTAACCGAACGCGGGTTCATATCATACATGTCATTTTCGATAAGCCCCTGGTAACCCTTACGTATCCCCACTACCGGCAGGCCGCTGTAGATACCTGTGCGTACGACAGCCCTGATACAAGGGTTCATACCAGGGGCGTCGCCTCCGGATGTCAGTACACCAAGTTTTGAAATTTTATGCATCTTTGTGTGCAGAATTTTATTTTCGCTACGAATATAGTGTGTGTAAATTACACCATTGAATTTTATTTTATTTTTTTTATTTTAGAGGGTTCGGAATATAGCTTAAATTATAAACCTTAATACTTTTACTTTTGGACGTAAAGTTACCTACATTTAATTCAGTATTCTCTATTGACTGTGTGATATTTGGTTTTGAGGCGGGTGAGCTTAAGATTTTGTTGATCGAGAGAAACGAAGAGCCCTATAAGGACTGGCTGGCCCTTCCAGGCTACATCGTAGAGCAGGATGAAAGCATCGATGACGCGGCTGAACGTATCCTGTACGAGCTGACAGGTTTGCGCGACCTGCACATGCAGCAGTTTCACACTTTCGGCGATGTGGACCGTCACCCTCAAGGCCGGGTGATCACCGTAGCCTATTATGCGCTCATACGGATCAATGGTCAAAAGGAGTTGCGCCCGATCACGCAATATGCTAAAAAGGCGTTCTGGCATCCCGTAAATGAATTGCCAAAACTGGCTTTTGATCACAGCGAGATATTTAAGACAGGTTTTAATAAACTGCGCCGCAGGCTCAATTACCAGCCCATCGCTTTCGAATTATTGCCCGAAAAATTTACGCTTACGCAATTGCAGCAGCTTTACGAAGCTATCCTGAACAAAAAGCTGGATAAACGAAATTTCAGAAAAAAGATGCTCAGCTACGGGTTTTTGAAAGAACTGGATGAAAAGCAAAAAGGCGTTTCGTACAGGGCTGCTAAATTATACAAATTCGACAGGCGAAAATACGGCAAAATATTCCAGAACGAACTAAGCATTGAAAACAAGGTAAGGGTGGTTTAGATAGTTTTGAGTATTGAGTTATGAGTTTCGCGAGGCCTTCTCGCCTAACTTAAAACTTCAAGACTCAAAACTTGCAACTCATAACTGAGTTGGCGCCAGTTCCAGGTGATATTTCACCAGGTTATCTATCGGAGAGCGTATTATATTGCCAACCACCATACCATTCTCGGCAACCACATCTTCTAATACATTCCTGAAATTATATCCTACAGAGCCGATACAATTAAAAGTATATTTTTGATAGTCGGGATAGTGTGTTACCAGGTTACGGAAGAAGTCCTCAAATGAGGTGCGGACGATGTTTCTTGAATATTCAAGGTTTACCGGGCTGTCGTATACGAATTTGGAAAAGCTCGCGCAAAAGCGGTTCGCACGGGGTTGGGTATAAACCTGCTCGTTAACATCGTCGGGTGTTAGTTTATAAGTTTCCCAGAACAGTTTGCGAACAGCTTCGGGCATATAGCCGCGCAGGTAATCGACCAAAAGTTTTTTGCCGATATAGCATCCGCTGCCTTCGTCACCCAAAATATAAGCGCCTGAATCGATATTATAAGTTACTTCGCGACCATTATATAAACAAGTGTTTGTGCCCGTGCCCAATATTGCAGCAAATCCTTCGCTGGTGCCCAGTAATGCCCTTGCGGCGGCAAGCAGATCGTGTCCTACATATACCCTTGCATTTACGAAAACGGCCTTCATTGCTTCGGCCACGATATTGCGCATATCATCTGTAGAGCAGCCGGCACCATAATAATTTACCTCCGTTATCTCACTTTTCTCCAGGTCGGTTGGCAGGGTTTCCATCAGCGAGTGTACAATGTAAGCCGTGCTGGAAAAATAGGGGTTATAGCCTTCTGTATTAAAGTATACCTTTTTACCTTCTTCGGTAACCAAACACCAATTGGTTTTGGTGGAGCCACCGTCAGCAATAATGATCATAAATTAAGTTTATCTGAAAAATTGGTTAAAAGTATGATTTACTAATTGTAAAAAAAACACTTTGTAATTTTTAAATATAAAAAATTGAAATCAAGGTTCATAATATATGTTCTATTTATGAAAAGACAATATATAGGATACAGGTAATCACTCCATTAAAATAGTGTCCCAGATACACCGGTTGCCTGTAAAAAATAAAAGCCGGACATTACAGGCCGGCTCTTATCGAGTTCTCTTTTTCAGGTTACTTGAAATCGATCAGTGTTGTCGGAAGAATGCTCGCGCTGATCGTTGCACTCAATATATTTGTGC
>DASZWG010000181.1:0-2894 GCA_035546675.1 Mucilaginibacter sp.
AAAACAAGGAACCTATCGGCCGTCCGCGCCAGATCTATGTAGGAGCTACCACAAGGGATTTCATAGATATTAAGGACAGGCATTGAGATAGCTGAAAACCTCAGCTTACTTTGCGGTTTGACCTTTCCCTCCATAGGAGTCTTTTGGGCTAAATTCATACCCCTGAGAGAGGTCTTAATCATTTTACATGGTCAAATTTTATGTCAGCGCCCGGCCTTCGGTTAAAACTCAAACAGAACATTTGGGTAGTGCGGTGGAAAAGGCATTAAATCTGAGCTATGACGTTTGAGAAAGATGCTAAGTTAGTCCGGGCGAAGACTTCCCGCCTTGATTCTGTTTGAGTGCGCGCAGCTAAAGTGAAAAGAAGGCATTGCGCTGACTAGCCTTTTCTTTTGGTTTGTTTTCTTTGTGGCAATGACAAAGAAAATGAACTTATCCATTATTCTTAATCCTGCTACCAATCTACAAAAAAACCGCCCCGGATAACCGGAGCGGCTCTATCATGATATATGTTGAATCCCGCGGCGGGGATGATGGTCTTATAAACCTGCCAGGTCCTGGCTTTTATCAACAGCAGCCATGTTGGTGCTTTCGCTGAAGCTGGCGGCATCCAGGCTGTAGTGGTTAACGCTGGCCGAGTAGTCGCGGTTCAGGCTGAAATCGTTTGCAGTACCGCTGAGGTCGGCAGTGGCATGGTCGGCTACCTTAACATTGGCGCTGAAGGCATCCATATCTAACTTAGCCGAAGCATTGTTGTGCAGGTCAACGTTCAGTTCGATCTGCGAAAGCTGACCGAATGACCTGATCTCAGCGTTATCGTAAGCAGAGATCGAGCGAAGATCGGCGGCCTTGATCCAGACAACTAATTTTTCGGGAGCGTATGACGAGATGCGCAGTACGCCGTTGCGGCTTTGTACCAGGGCGCTTTCCGAGTAGTAGCGGTTGTAAACCTTTACCTGGTCGGTGTTATCGTTCGATACATACACTTCGACGTTGCCGTGTACTTCGATCTTGTTGATCCTGGTTACGTCGGTAAGCACGGTGCTTACTTCTTCATTTTTTGTGGCAGCGCTGTCTTTAGCGGCTGCAAAAGCGGTGGACCCTATACCTAATAATGCGATGGTTGCGATGGTCAAAATTTTAGTTTTCATTTTAGTAATATTTTGATTTCCTGTTATTTACTTTTTCTTGTTTTTAAATACACCCATATGACGGCACCACCGGAAAAACGTTACAGCCAAAACCGGACTATTAGATGTACGGCAGGATTTGGTCGGCGAACGGCCAAAATACGTCTGTGAAAATTTTATATTTTTTTGAGGTCGGAGGGCGGATACTGTTAGTTATCGGGACTGAAGTCAGCGACAATAAATGTTACAGGTAATACTTTTCCCCATCAGTTTTGATCTTGCCTGCATCCAGTAGCAGCCGTATCGTTTCGATGCGGTCCTTTTCGGTGCCGGTCCTTACGCGGGTTACCAGTTCGGCGGTATCCATATCCTCGCCGCTTAATAACTGTACGATCTCGGCTGTGATATCGTCCATCGTTTCGGAAAGGTTCTTTTGCCGTTTTTCGTCGAGGCATACGTCGCAGATGCCGCATTTTTGGGCGTCATCCTCGCCGAAATAGGATAACAGCATTCGGCTGCGGCATTTGCGGTGCTCGGCGTAAGCGAATACGGCTTCCATTTTTTTTCGGTATGTGGTCTTGCGCTCGTCGATATACCGTTTATTGATAACGAGGTCTTTGCTATGGTACCGCGGCTGGATATAAGTTACCTGCGGCCGGTCGGTTTGCTGCATATAGCTTAAAACCCCCATCTGCTCCAACTGCTGCAGCCCTTCTATTACCTGCTGTACACTCAGGTTGCCCCGCTTTGCCAGGTCGAACTCGCGGAGGCGCACATAATCCTGAAAGGCCCCGCCGTACGAGCGCAGCAGGGTTTTGATAAAGGGATCCCAGCCGGGATTTTGAATCTGGAAATTGTACAATTCCTCGTTGCCCGCCTCAAAGCGGAAGCGCGAGGGCAGGAACACGCTTTCGGTAAACGCCAGGTATTCATCCTGCTCCAGGAATTTGAGTGCATTAAGCGTTTTTGCAGGATCTAGCTTGTACCGGGCACAGAATTCGCCCGGATCAAGGTCAAAGCTCAGGCCCTGCCCTGTGCCGTAGGCCAGGTGGTAATGGTTACCTAGTTGGTGGTATACTGTCCTGATCTCATCAACCGATGGAAATGCCGACAGCAGTTTTTTTTCGTTTTTCAGCCGGTCGGCCGGGGTGTACAGCAGCACAGCGTAGGCCTTTTGTTCATCACGCCCGGCGCGTCCCGCTTCCTGGTAATAAGCTTCCAGGCTATCGGGTATGTCCTTATGGATCACAAAACGTACGTCGGGTTTATCGATACCCATGCCGAAAGCATTGGTCGCCACGATGATGCGGGTGCGGTTATTCCGCCAGTCAGCCTGCCGGGCTGAGCGCTGCTCCATGGTCAGCCCGGCGTGGTAATGATCGGCTTTAAAGCCATTCTCGTTATAAAATTCCGCTATTTCGGCGGTTTCCTTTCGGGAACGTACATACACGATACCACTGCCTTTAACTCCGCGTGCCACATCGAGCATTTTGCGCAGCTTGTTCTCGTCCTGTTGCACCACATAGCTGATATTTTTTCGCTCAAAACTCTGTCTGAAGATGTTTGGCTCACTGAAATGCAGCTTTTGCGCAATATCATCGCATACTTCCGCTGTGGCAGTAGCGGTAAGCGCCAGCACGGGTACTGCCGGGTGCAACTCACGCAGATCGGCAATTCGGAGGTAAGGGGGCCTGAAATCGTAGCCCCATTGCGAAATGCAATGCGCCTCGTCAACCGCGATCAGGTTCACACGCATATAGCTGA
>DASZWG010000182.1:0-4686 GCA_035546675.1 Mucilaginibacter sp.
TAGCGGCACTAAGTTTTTTTTGGCTCCGTACACCGAGTAACGCAAAAGATTAGATAATTTAAGCAGTAGTTGCGGTATTCTTTGATGCTCTTCGATAGATATACCATAAAGGTTATTCAATACATTAAAAAGGAAATGCGGGCTCAGCTGCGATTGTAACAGGTTAAATTCACTCTCTTTTTGTTCTGCCCTGATCTGAGCTTCCTGGATTCGCTTTTGTACCGAAAAGCTTACCAGTTTCAGGAGCATACCCATTACCAGGCCTGCCAGGTAAAACGGCATCGAACCATATAAAAGTTCGATAAAACCGGCATTGGGATGATCAAAAACATATTTAGTTAAAAAGAAATCTGCAAGTGCTATCCCAAAAGATACAAACAAGGCATAGACTACGGCTGGTATTAGCCGGCTTTTTAAATACCATTTGCCGCAAAGCCAGCGCCCGGTATAAACGTAAAGCAAAAACACCAAAAGCTTGAAACCTATCAGGCTGATACTTTCGAACCGGAAACCGGCCACATAAAATAAGTAAACTCCAAGCGAGAGCAGTATCGAAACGGCGAGGCAAAACAAAATATGCCGTTTGAGTTTGCTTTCGATGATGATCTCCTGTACGGTGAGCATAGGCTTAAATTTCAGCAATTAATACCAGATAACAACTTATGAAGCCGGTTATTGCAAAACAGGTGATGAAATGCCTGAAAACAGATGCAAAACGGCTTATCGTCCTTTAATGCTTTTCTGAATACGGTTGTGCGCATCCTGCCCCTAATATTTCTTATACGCGGTTTCGGGTCAAAAATTTGAGTAAAAATATTTGATATATGAAACTCAGATTTTGGATCCTTTTCATCCTGGCATGCAATTTTATTCCCCGCGCATTTGCGCAAGACGGTACCGGGAAAATCAGCGGACTTATTGTCGATCTGCGTAACAATCCGCTACCCGGTTCAACCATTGTTCTGCACAGCAATGCCGACACAGCGAAGAAACAAATACGTGTAGCCGATAAAACCGGCTCTTTTTACTTTGACAACCTTCCGAACGGATCTTACGGCATAACTGTATCGCGTGTCGGTTTTGCTGTATACCGCGATGATCGTTTGGATATTAAGGATGTGCAGCGGTCCATTGTTCTGCCGGCAATCGTATTGCAGCCCAGGACCGATCAATTGCTGAAAGGGGTAGTAATAACCGCAAAAAAACCGCTGATAGAGCAAAAGACCGACCGCACCATTGTGAATGTAGATGCAATGATCACGGCTGCAGGAAGCAGTGCACTTGATGCTTTGTCGAAAAGTCCGGGTGTCATCGTCGACATTAATGACAACATCAGCCTGAACGGAAAAAGCAATGTACTGGTGCTGATAGACGACAGGCCGACCTACATGTCGGGGCAGGATCTGGCAGCGTATTTGAGGTCGTTGCCGGCGGGCACTTTGGATAAACTTGAACTGATCAGCAATCCGCCTGCGCGATACGATGCATCGGGCGGTGCGGTGATCAATATCGTACTAAAGAAAAATCGTGCTTCGGGTTTTAACGGAAGTGCCAATGTGGCTTATAACCAGGGTTTTTATGGCCGGAGCAATGATGCCTTAAATATCAATTACCGCACAGCCAGGTTTAACCTGTACAGTAACCTGAGCTATGGCTTCGATCAGAATTACAGCAGGGAAACGTTTTCACGCTATTTTTATAATGCCGATGGCTCTCTGAATACCGCAGCATTACAGAATAGTTATTACAAATACCGTTCGAACGGCTGGAACGGCAGGTTGGGTATGGATTACTTTTTGGATAAAAAGACAACATTAGGTTTTATGATCACCGGCAGTACCCGGCCAAGGACCGACTTGCTGAATTATACCAATAACCTCTATAACGGCGATATGCAGATCGATTCTTCGGGGCGAGGCTTAACAAGCGGCATATATAAAAACAGAAGTACCGGGATTAACCTGAACATGCAGCATAAGTTCAACAATCCGGGCACACAGCTTACAGCCGATGCGGATTATGTGCATTTTTATGCCAACGGCAGCCAGTCATCGCCCGTTTTTATTTATCAGGCTGACGAGAGTTTGTCCGATGTACAGCAAAGGGAATTTCTTTTTCCATCCGATGTAAATATCTATTCGGGGAAAGCCGATTTTACGGATCCCTTTGCAGCCAAAGGAGAATTTGACGCAGGTATCAAATCAAGCTATGTAACCAACGATAACCAATTGAATTGGTTTGACGGGAATGGTTTGATCCCTGATTACAGCAGGAGCAATCGTTTTCGTTATACAGAAAACATTAACTCGGCTTATATCAACCTGAAAAAATCGTGGAAACGATGGGGCATACAGGCAGGTCTGCGGGTTGAGAATACCAATGCAAACGGCCACCAGTTTAGTAATCCCGCAATTTCCGATTCATCTTTTAACAAAAGTTATACGCACCTGTTCCCATCGGCGTACTTATCTTATAAGCTCGACACCGCGGGCAATAATACACTGGTTTTGAGCTATAATCAAAGAATCAGGCGACCGGGGTACCAGCAACTCAATCCCTTCCTGTTTTATCGTGACCAATACTCGTATACGGCCGGTAATCCCGATCTGCTCCCATATTATAATGAGTATTACGAGTTAAGGTATACGTACAAACAATACATCGGTATATCTGCCGGTTACTGGACGAGTAATAACGAAAGCGAGCCGCTTACCCAGGCAGCGGGCGATGTGCTGACAACCAGGCCATATAACTTTCTCAATAACCGGACTTATACCTTTGTACCGTATTTTTCGTTCGATCCGACCCGCTGGTGGACCTTTCGAATAAATGCCGTGTTACTCTATATCATAAACAAAGGAAGTGCCGGAGATGTATCGGTCGATCAAAAAACCAATGTTCACGAGATCGAAACTTCAAACGAGCTTGAATTGAGCAAAACCTGGAGCGCCGAGCTGGATGGCTTTTTTCCCGGCAAACAAAGCTTCGGCCAAAGTCAGGGTGACAAAGCGGGTTATAATATAAGTGCAGGTATAAGAAAAAGCATCATGGATGGACAGGCTACGATCAGCCTGAATGCTAACGATATCCTTGGGACATTTCATTTTGGCACGCAAACGATCGGCATAGATCAGGTTACCGCATATTCAACCCGGCAAACCGATACGCGCAGAATCGGGCTGTCTTTTGTTTATCGTTTCGGGAAAGCCGCTTACGCCCGAAAAAGAAATGTAACCGGAAGCGCTGAAGACGAAAAAGGCAGGGCAAATTGACATGGCTTTTATATGAAAGATATTACATTTGTGAAAACAGAATATCATTCTTTCAGAAAAAGGGTAACCATGGCAACCGTAGAAACTACCTACTTAGGCGATTTAAGAACTGAGAACACTCACGTTCAATCGGGCACTAAAATATTGACCGATGCACCGACCGATAACCAGGGTAAAGGCGAGGCTTTTTCGCCGACCGACCTGCTTGCCGTAGCGCTCGGCACCTGCATGCTGACCACCATTGGGATCAAAACTCGAAAAGACGGCATCAATATCGATGGCGCCAAATGCTCGGTTACCAAGATCATGTCCTCAACTCCGCCGCGCAAGGTAGCCGAAATACAGATCAAAATGCAATGGCCGCAGCAGTATTCTGAGCAGCAGCAAAAGCTGATCGAAGAGATATGCTTTACCTGCCCGGTTTACCTGAGCCTGCATCCCGACATCGTGAAAACGGTGGATTTTGGGTGGAAAGTGCCTGCTTAGCAGTCCGGAAGTCCGCATAAGTCAGTAAGTCCGCAAGAGGTAATAATGCCAAATATAAACCCGATCGGTCTTTCCGACTTTTGGACTAATTCAACACCGTCAGCGCCTCTTCGAGCGAAATATGTCCGTGCGACTGCTCGAGTATACACTCGCCGTTTTTAATGACTAATAATTGGGGGGATTCGTGGTGGACCTGGAAGTCTTCTGCTACCAGGTTGGATACATCGCGGTAGCGTATCAGGTCGAGGAAATAAACCGGTAATCCGTCGGGACAATGAGCTTTATCCATTTCCAGCCGTCTTTTTGCCATCAGGCTGGTCGAGCAGCGTATGCTGTGTTTAAAAATGATACTGTACCCCTGCTGCTGTTTGATCTCCTTCACCTTGTCTGCAGAGTCCAACGAAATCCAATTCATATCGAAAAAAAGAAAAACTAATCCGCAAAAGTAACATACTAAGCGCAAATTAGCTTCAAAGAGCAGTAAAAATGACTATCGGCTGTTTTTTGGGTATGAAGCGTAAGCCGGGCAAAGTTTCTGGGAGCAGGATGACAGCATGCCGACTGCCAATGCTATGAGGGCTATGTAAACGATCTTTTTCATTGTTCGGTATATGCCTGTTTAACGTAAATCAGTTGCTCAATGTTTCAGTCAAGTTAGCCATTTTTATCGCAGTGATGGCGGCTTCATCACCTTTATTTCCATGCTTGCCTCCCGCCCTGTCCATCGCCTGCTGCTGGTTATCGGTGGTCAGCACGCCAAATATTACCGGTTTCGAATACTTAATAGCCACATTGCTGATGCCGTTAGCCACAGCCTGGCATATAAATTCGAAGTGACGCGTTTCGCCCTGTATCACACAGCCCAGGCAGATAACCGCGTCGAGGTGCGTATTTTGCAGCAAAAGATCGGCGCCGGTGGTTAGCTCAA
>DASZWG010000183.1:0-11794 GCA_035546675.1 Mucilaginibacter sp.
GATTCTACTCTTAAAGACAGCGAGATTTCTGATCTTTTACCGAGATAGGTTATCCGCGCATAAAGAGGTATCAGGCCGGCATTATTAGATTTGGACTTATTTGCCCAGATGAGGATAGATAAATTGTTAGAAGTTTTCATAAAAACCTTTCTTTTTTGGTCACTTTTTGTATTGATTGTTCATAAAATTTGATACGTTTTAAGCCAATTTGGTATGGCTGTAAGTAATTCAAAGTCAATCAATTGCATTCTTATCGGTTACCAAAACTAAGGTTCCGCGAGCGGTAACCGAATAGGTAACCTTGGGAATCATAAAAGTTGATATGAAACGAGCGGATTTGAAATAAAAAAACCGCTTAATCATTGAAATTAAGCGGTTTTGGAGTTGTTTGATACTCTAAAAGCGGAATGGACGGGACTCGAACCCGCGACCCCATGCGTGACAGGCATGTATTCTAACCAGCTGAACTACCACTCCTTTGGGGCTGCAAATATAGCCACCTGTTTTTATTCCGCAAAAAATATTTGAAACTTCATCTAACAGGCTGCTCGCTAATGTTTTACCGGTGCGAAACGATCAGCAGATCAAGGTCTTTGCATGGAATGTTGAACCGTTCACCGATATGTTTGTTGGTCAGGTGCCCGTCGTAGATGTAAACCGAATTGCGCACACCCGATTTTTGCCAGATCACGTTCTTCAATCCGCCCTGCTCACCGATATCGAGCAGGATGGGCGTAAAAATATTGGTCAGTGCATAGGTGGCCGTACGGGCTACGCGCGATGCGATATTGGGTACGCAATAGTGGATTACGTCATATTTCCTGAAAACAGGATGCGTATGGTTGGTTACTTCCGACGTTTCAAAACAACCGCCCTGGTCGATGCTGACATCGATGATCACCGAATTAGGTTTCATCCGGCTCACTGTGCTTTCCGATACAATACAGGGACTGCGGCCATCCTCGGCACGAAGGGCGCCGATGGCCACATCGCAGGTAGTGATGGCTTTTTCCAGCACGATGGGCTGCACCACCGAAGTGAATACGCGCGTCCCGATGTTGTTTTGCAGCCGCCTTAGTTTATAAATGGACGGATCGAAAACCTTTACTTCAGCGCCTACTGCTATAGCCGTTCGTGCCGCATATTCGCCAACGGTGCCGGCGCCCAGTATCACGATCTCGGTAGGAGGTACGCCGGTTATTCCGCCGAGCATCAGGCCCTTGCCATCGAATATATTGCTCAGGTATTCGGCAGCGATGAGGATAGACGTAGCGCCTACGATCTCGCTCATGGCCCTTACCACGCTCAGCGAACCGCCCTCGTCTCTCAGGTGTTCAAAGCTCAGCGCGGTGATCTTTTTCTGGATCAGCGCATGCAGGCAATCGGCCTTCAGGACTGATATCTGCAAGGTAGAGATCAGTATCTGGTGCGGCTTCATCAGGCCGATCTCGTGCATGGTTGGCGGGGCTATTTTGATGATCAGGTCCGCATCGTAAACCGATTTGGTGTCGTAAACGATCTTTGCGCCCTGATCGCTGTAGTCCTTGTCCGAAAAATTGGCGGCCTGCCCGGCATTGCTCTCCAGCATTACCTCGTGCCCGTTATTGATGAGCAGCGCTACCGATAACGGCGTCAGGGCTATCCTGTTTTCCTGGAAAGAAGTCTCTTTGGGTATACCGATATAAAGCTTGTTTTTTTTGGTCTTAACCTCCAGCATCGATTCCTGGGGCTGCATCATTGCCTGCCTGGCAACATCAGAAAATCCACTGTATAACTCCGAACTCATGTAAGCATTTTTGCGGATGATGAAGATAGACAAAAATTAGATGATGTTAAACTAAATCTTCTTAAAAGTTAACATCCGTTCATTATTACTTAAAACCTGTATATCAACACGTAAATAATGTTCGGGAATAAGACCAGCTATCTTTTCGGGCCATTCGATCAGGCAGTATTGCCCCGAATAGAAGTATTCTTCGTAGCCCATATCCAATGCTTCGTCCTGTTTTTTAAGCCGGTAAAAGTCGAAATGATAGATCTTCCCACTAGGGTATGTATATTCATTTACGATGGAAAATGTGGGACTGGTCACATTTTCGGCCGAGCCGAGGTTTCCGCAAAGCGATTTGATCAGCGTGGTTTTCCCGGCTCCCATGTCGCCGTAAAAGAGGAATATTTTTTCATCACCGGCAAATTCCAGCAGCGATTGTGCAGCACGATCAAGTTCGTCAATAGTTTTAACAGGCAGGTTCATCGCGCCAAAGTTAAAACATTCGTCAATTTTATCGCGGGACGTATGTAGTTATTGGGATGATCATTTCCTCCATCGATATTCCGCCGTGCTGGAAGGTTTCGTTATAAAAGTTGACAAAATGATTGTAATTGTTCGGATAAACAAAATAGCTGTCATTTTTGGCAAATACGAAACTTGAGCTTACATGCAATTTGGGCAGCATAATATCATGCGGATTTTTGATATGGAATACCTCTTTGGCGTTAAAATTCAGATTTTTCCCTTGTTTGTAACGCAGGTTGGTGTTGGTATTCCTGTCGCCGATGATCTTACTCGGATTTTTCACACAGATGGTGCCATGATCGGTTGTCAAGACCACCCTTACTCGTTTCTGCGCCAGGAAGCGGAGCAAGTCGTACAAAGGTGAGTGTTCGAACCAGGATAACGTGAGCGAACGGTAGGCCGCATCGTCGTTAGCCAGTTCGCGGATCATCTGCATATCGGTTCGGGCATGCGAAAGCATATCCACAAAGTTGTATACCACCACATTCAGGTCGTTGCTCATCAAGTTGCTTACCGAATCGTTCAGTGCGCGGCCCTCGTCAATGTTCAGTATCTTGTAATAGGAAAATTTGATATCCTTACGCAGCACCCTTTTGATCTGATCAGCCAGGAAATTTTCTTCGAACAGGTTTTTGCCGCCTTCGTCCTCGTCATTCTGCCACATAGACGGGAAACGCCTTTCCATTTCGAGCGGCATCAGGCCCGAAAAAATAGCATTACGTGCATATTGTGTCGCAGTTGGCAATATGCTGTAATAAGTGTCTTCTTCCTCCGGGCGGAAATATTCGGAGATCATCGAATTTACGATCTTATACTGGTCGTACCTTAAATTGTCGATCAGTATAAAAAATAGGGGCCCCCTGGTGTCCAGTTTGGGAAATACTTTCTTTTTGAACAGTTGCGGCGAGAGCGTAGGGCCTGTTTCCGGGTTTTTTATCCAGTCCTGGTAATTTTTTTCGATGAATTTGCAGAACTGGGAATTGGCTTCGGCCTTTTGCATGGTGAGTATTTCGTGCATGCCTTCATCTTCAAGCTTTTCCAGTTCCAGTTCCCAGAAAACCAGCTTTTTGTACACATCCACCCATTCCTGGTAGGTCAGGTTGTCATTCAGGGTCATGCCCAGCGTCCTGAAATCCTGCTGGTAGGCCATGGTGGTTTTTTCGGTCACCAGCCGTTTATTTTCAGTCAGCTTTTTGATGGTGAGCAATACCTGTTTCGGGTTTACCGGTTTGATCAGGTAATCATCTATCTTGGCCCCGATGGCGTCTTCCATCAGGTATTCTTCCTCGTTTTTGGTGATCATCACCACCGGCACATCATTGTTGATATTTTTGATCTCCGACAGGGTTTCAAGACCGGTCAGACCCGGCATATTCTCATCCAGGAACACCAGGTCGTAGTAGTTATTTTTAAAGGCGTCGACCGCATCATTACCATTGGTAACGGTCTTCACATTGTAGCCTTTTTCGTTCAAGAATAATACGTGTGGTTTTAGCAGATCGATCTCGTCGTCAGCCCATAATATCGTCGTATCCTGCATAATCTTTTTCCTTTCCGCTATAACCCCAAATGAAGGCTTTTGTTACTGATTATTAAAGCTAATTAACAAAAATTAACAATTGAAGGATTGATTGTTACTATTATTTGACATTTTTGCAGAGACATCGTCACCTTGAATAAAAAGAAGATCATAAACGACCCCGTATACGGGTTTATCAGCATCCCGACGGAACTGGTATTCGACCTGATCGAGCATCCTTACTTTCAGCGACTAAGATATATCAAACAACTCGGAATGACCCACCTGGTTTACCCCGGTGCGTTGCATACCCGTTTCCATCATGCGCTGGGCGCCATGCACCTGATGGCCATGGCGATAGAGACTTTACGTAATAAGGGCCATGAAATAACGGCTGAAGAGGAAGAAAGCGTAACGGCTGCTATCCTGCTGCACGACATCGGTCACGGACCGTTTTCGCACGCGCTGGAGCGGACCATAGTTGAAGGCATATCGCATGAGGATATTTCCCGGCTGCTGATGACCCGGCTGAACAAAGAATTCGGCGGTCGGTTATCGATGGCAATTGATATTTTTAACGGAACATATCACAAACAGTTCCTGCACGAACTGGTATCGGGGCAGTTGGACATGGACCGGATGGATTACCTGAACCGCGACAGTTTTTTTACGGGGGTATCGGAGGGTGTGATCAGTTTCGACCGCATTATGAAGATGCTGAACGTGGTTGATGATCACATCGCTGTAGAAGAGAAAGGAATTTATTCGATCGAAAAATTCCTGATCGCCCGCAGGCTGATGTATTGGCAGGTATACCTGCACAAAACGGTGATAGCCGCCGAGCAGTTGCTGGCCAATATTTTGCGCCGCGCCCGTGAGCTGGCTCTGGGCGGCCGCAGGCTTTTCGCCACGCCTGCTCTTGAGCATTTCCTGGCAAGGCCGGTGAGCAGGGAAGTGTTCATAGACGAAAGTCATCATATCGAAATATTTGCCCAACTGGATGATAACGATATCATGGCGGCGATCAAAGTATGGACGACCGATGATGATCCGATCCTGTCGCGTCTGTGTACCATGCTGATGCAGCGCAACCTTTACCATGTCGATATCAGTAACGATCTTCCCGACGAAAAACTTGTGCAGCAACTGAAAGCCCGCGCCATCGAAAAGTATGATCTGAGCGAAGAAGAAACCGGTTGTTTTGTGTTTACCGACACCATCTCCAATGCTGCTTATAAGCAGGATGATACCCGGATACGCATCCTGATGAAGAACGGAACGATAAAGGATATTGCAACGGCCAGCGATAATGCAAGCCTTGAAGCGCTTACCCGGGTTGTAAAAAAATATATTCTCTGCTATACCAAAGACCTCATATAAACGTACTTAGGCAGGCACTTTTATAATTTGCTGCTTCGATTTTAACACTTAAATTTGCCCGATGCAATTTACGGCACAGGAGATAGGTTTTTTACTGAACGGAACGGTCGATGGTGATCCCCGCGTAACCGTAGATAAACTGGCCAAAATAGAAGAGGCATCAGCCGGGGCGTTGTCATTTTTGTCAAATCCAAAATACGAGCAATACCTGTACACGACCGACGCTTCCGTAGTGATCGTCAACAATGACTTTGCGCCGTCTGAGTCAGTAAAACCGACGCTTATCCGCGTGGGAAATGCTTACAGCGCTTTTTCTGTGCTGCTTGAAAAATACAATACCATTAAGCTGAACAAAACAGGAACCGAGCAACCCAGCTTCATTCATCCATCGGCTAAGCTGGGCGAGAGTTGCTACGTCGGCGCATTTGCTTATATCGGGCCTGATGTCAGGGTGGGAAATCACTGCAAAATATACCCGCACGTGTATATCGCGGATAATGTGACCCTGGGCGATAACGTCACGCTTTTTCCCGGGGTAGTGGTT
Organism: Mucilaginibacter sp.; assembly: GCA_035546675.1. GTDB lineage: Bacteria > Bacteroidota > Bacteroidia > Sphingobacteriales > Sphingobacteriaceae > Mucilaginibacter. The sequence continues at coordinate 5,740 of DASZWG010000183.1, forward strand.
TATTTCGACTGTGTTATCGGCAATAATGTGATTATACATTCGGGCGCTATCATCGGCAGCGACGGCTTTGGCTTTGCACCCACAGGTAACGGCACCTACAATAAAATAAGCCAGATCGGTAATGTGTTGATCGAGGATGATGTAGAGATCGGCTCCAATACAACTATTGATCGTGCCACGATGGGCTCGACCATTATCCGCAAGGGAGTCAAGCTCGATAACCTGATACAGGTGGCTCATAATGTGGAGATCGGCGCCAATACGGTCATTGCCGCTCAAACCGGTGTATCCGGGAGTACGCGTATAGGTGAAAATGCTATAATCGGCGGGCAGGTAGGTTTGGTAGGACACATCAGTGTGGCCAAAGGCAGCCAGATACAGGCTAAATCGGGTATAAGCCGAACGATAGATGAAGAAAATAAGAAGTGGGCCGGGGCTCCGGCAACGCATTATAACGATCACATGCGTTCGCAGGTGGTGCTGATGCGGCTGCCTGAGCTGGAAAAAAGGATCATAGAATTAGAAAAAGTGATAACGGAATTGCGTAACGTTAACGACAATTCGATATAGCTTTGGGTATGGATGATATTATGAATGTTAAACAAAAAACAATTAAGGCGCCCGTTTCTGTTTCGGGTACCGGCTTACACACCGGCGAGAAGGTGACCATGACCTTTAACCCGGCGCCAGAGAATCACGGTTACAAATTCAGGAGGGTCGATATAGAGAATTCGCCCGTGATCGACGCCGATGTGGACAACGTGACCGACACTTCGCGAGGTACCACCATTTCGCAGAACGGGGCCAGCGTTTCGACCATTGAGCACGTACTCGCAGCGCTGGTAGGCCTTGAGGTCGACAACGTACTGATCGATCTTGACGGGCCCGAAACGCCGATCATGGACGGCAGCTCTATCATGTTTGTTGATGCCATATCGCAGGTGGGTTTTGCCGAACAGGAAGCCGACCGTGAGTATTATCATATCCCCTACAACATTCATTATTCAGAACCTGAACGTAAGGTTGAGATGGTGGCCATGCCGCTGGATGATTACCGTTTTACGTGCATGGTCGATTATAATTCGCAGGTATTGGGCAGCCAGCACGCCAGTATTTCCACCATATCCGAATTTAACAAGGAGGTGGCTTCGAGCCGTACTTTTTGCTTCCTGCACGAGCTGGAAATGCTGCTTCAGCACAACCTGATCAAAGGCGGCGATCTGAACAACGCTATAGTGGTAGTGGATAAGGAAGTGGACGACGAAGAACTGGCGCAGCTTGCGCAGAAATTTAACCGGAAAGACATTAAAGTGGCCCCGCAGGGTATTTTGAACAACATCGAGCTGCGCTACCAGAACGAACCGGCACGGCATAAGCTGCTCGATATGATCGGCGACCTGGCGCTGGTTGGCGTACCGCTGAGGGGCCACATCATGGCAGCCCGCCCCGGTCATGCCGCCAATATCGCCTTCGCCAAAAAGATCAAGAACCTGATCAAGAAGGAAAGAAGCCGTAAGCACATAAAACTTTACGATCCGAATGCTAAACCGGTGTACGATACCGTTGAGATCATGAAAATATTGCCGCACCGGCAGCCGATGCTGATGGTCGACAAAATACTCGAGATCAGCAAGAGCCATGTGGTAGGATTGAAGAACGTGACCATGAACGAAGACATCTTCGCAGGGCATTTTCCCGGTCAGCCTTTGTTCCCCGGCGTACTGCAAATAGAGGCCATGGCGCAAACCGGCGGCATATTGGTGCTGAATACGGTTCCCGACCCGGAAAACTATATCACGCTGTTCCTGAAGATCGAAAATGCAAGGTTTAAGGATAAGGTGGTTCCAGGCGATACGATCATATTTTACTGCAACCTGCTGGCCCCTATTCGCCGCGGTATAGCGCAGATGAAAGGTATCGGTATGGTAGGATCGAGGATCGTGGTCGAAGCCGAGCTCATGGCCCAGATCGTAAAGAAAACGAAAGAGAAAGAAAGCATAGAAAGTGAAGTATGATACAACCCCTGGCATACATACACCCGCAGGCTAAGATAGCCGATAACGTAACCATCGAACCTTTTGTGACCATTCATAAGGATGTGGAGATAGGAGAGGGTACCTGGGTAGGCTCGAATGCGACCATTATGGACGGGGCGCGTATCGGCAAAAATTGCCGCATATTTCCCGGCGCTGTGATATCGGCCCCGCCGCAGGACCTGAAATATCGCGGTGAAGCCAGCACGGTAAGTATAGGCGATAATACGACAATCCGCGAATGCGTTACCCTGAACCGCGGCACAGCGCTCGATAAAAATACGACGACTATCGGGGCCAACTGCCTGCTGATGGCCTATGTGCACGTGGCGCACGACTGCGTGATCGGTGATAATGTGATCATTGCCAATTCGGTACAGTTAGCCGGGCACATTAACGTGTACGATTACGCCTTTATCGGCGGGACATCGGCCGTGCACCAGTTTGTCGAGATCGGGTCGCACAGCATGATTTCCGGCGGTTCGCTTGTACGTAAGGATGTACCGCCCTACACCAAGGCCGGCCGCGAACCATTGTCATACATCGGTATCAACTCGGTAGGGTTGCGCCGCAGGGGGTATTCGGCCAATTCGATCAACGAGATACAGGAAATATACCGCATCATTTTCCTTAAAAAATACAATGTCAGCAAAGCCTTGGATATTATCGAGGCCGAGTTCAAGCCGACCGTTGAGCGGGACGAGATCATTAATTTTATACAGAACTCGCAGCGCGGTATCATGAAGGGGTTTGGTAACCTTTAAACAGCCATGACTCATGAGCTATGAACAGCCGATGCAGATCACACTCGAAAACATAGGCCGCCGCTTTAACCGTGACTGGATTTTCAGGGACATTGACTACACTTTCAATCCGGGAGAGACGTATGCTATCCTCGGTCCCAACGGTTCAGGCAAATCGACATTGCTGAGTATCCTGAATGGCAGCCTTTCGCCATCGGCTGGTAAGATCAGTTATACCATAAGCGGCCAGCCTGTTGAAGCGGGAATGGTTTACCAGCACCTGGTATTAGCTGCTCCTTATCTTGAACTGATCGAAGAATTCACACTGGACGAAATGGCCGATTTTCATTTCAGGTTTAAGAATTACCGCCCGGGCATGGATAAACAGGGTCTTGTCAGTCTGCTGAATTTGCCCAAGGCACGGAATAAATTCATCAAGTACTTTTCGTCCGGCATGAAACAGCGCCTCAAGCTGGCGCTTGCCTTTTGTTCTGATACCCCGATGCTGCTGCTTGACGAGCCCACCTCGAATTTAGACAGGCAGGGCGTCGACTGGTACCTGGGTCTTGTTGAGCAATTCGCCGCCGGGCGACTTACGGTTATCTGCTCAAACCAGGAGCAGGAATACAGCTTTTGTACGAACCGGCTTGATATCTCGGATTATAAGCAGTAAGGCGGGATTTATATTTTTTCTTCGGGTGTATCGTTAGATACGGTGTTCCCGTAATACCTGTAAAACGCCTGTCATGAATCGATTAATCCGGATAGTAATGCCGCTGATCATCCTGGCCTGGATTTCGGGATGTAAAAAGGATGCTCCTTTGCCTGCAACCAACGTGCCCAATGGCGATTTCGAAAACTGGACTGGCCTGAACTACCTTCAGGGCTGGGATAGTAATAGCTGTCCGCCGTGCGTACCGCCCTACGATACCTATATTGTTAAGAAATCAACCGATGCTTATCACGGCCAGTATGCTGCCGAGCTGACCTACAACACCGTATACCCGGCGTACGCCAGCAATAAGTTTGCGGTTAAGGAAAATTTCAGGCAACTAACGGGTTATGTTAAATGCACATTGTATGGAAAAGATACGGTTTCAGTCTGGTTCAAAAGGTTTTCCGGCACTACAACAGTAGACAGCGGCAAGTGGAGCAGTACTTCTTCCATAAAGAATTACCAGCAGTTCACTATCAGTTTATCGCCTGCGCCGGTAGCCATTGATTCTGTCCAGGTCGTTTTGCGTGGGGGGAATAAAATGGATGCCAGTCACAATGGCTCTGATTTTTGGGTGGATTACCTGTTACTTCGCTGAAAGATAATAACCGTTTAATCTTCTTCTAAAATACTTATCCCAGCTTGTTTGCTGTTTCCGGTTGAGCGAATGGGTGGTATCGTCGTCATAATCCAGGTTCAGTTGCGCATATTTCGCATGTACCCGGTCAAATATACTGCTCACTTCCGATTTATAATTATCGTCGTAACGGGCGTGTTCCAGGTCGCGCAATAATTCCTGCTGCTCGAAATAAGCCAGTGTATAATGCCCCTGTTCGTGCCGCAGGATGGCATCGAGCATTTCGGGCGAGGTGATCTTTGAATAATCGATCCATGAGCGATCGCGGTTCATGACCAGCTTTACGTCAAACTTCAGGTTGTAATATCCCTGCGAATAATCGGCATTATAGTGCAGGTCGATAGAGCAATTGGTATAAGCAACCGTGTTGCCATTGGGATGTGGTGCACCCAGGAAATCATCCACAGTCAACCGACGGTATGATTGAGCATACAGGGCTGGAGAAAAAAGCAGCCATAAAGCACAGATACAGAGCGCTTTTGCAAACCGGGTTATCGGCAGATCAGTCAAGGGGAATCTATTTTCCCTTTTTGACTTGATCGGGCTGCAAAAGGTTTAAACTCATTAATTCTTTCATGGTCCGTTGCATGCCGTCAACAGAACCATCGAGGAATATCACATTGCCTGTCGAGTTCTCGGCGAAGTTTTTGACGGATTCCGTCCACATAGTGAAAAGAATAACGGAAGTGTCCATATTCGCTTTTTGCATTTCTTCGGCGGCCGCAGACATACCTTTGGCCACTTCTTCGCGGAACAACGCAATACCCTGGCCGCGCAATTGTGCTGCCTGGCGCTCTGCCTCAGCGGCGATCTTAATGGCATTGCCTTCGGCTTCGGCGGCTTTGGTTTTGGTGATCAGCAGGGCCTGGCCTTCGTTTTCGGCAGCGGCTTTCAGATTATTTGATGCTACCACCTGGCTCATCGATTTCAGGATCACATCGTCGAAGGTAATATCGTTTAACTGTAGGTCCTGCAGGTGATAACCCCAGGTTTCTAATACCGGGTCGAGTTGTTCCTTTACATGCGCAACGATGTCGCTTCTCAGTGTCAGTACGTCGGCCTGCCTTTTGGTGGCTACATAAGCACGGATAGAACCTTCGATGGTGCGAATTAATGCCTGCATCAGGCTGCGTTCGTCTACAAACTTAAAAGCTACGTTTTTAATGGTCTCTTCCATCTGGTCGAGCACCGAATAAAGCAGCATCGCTTTAAAATAGACATTGGCCTGGTCGATGGTTACCGCACGAAATTCCAGCTCCACCGACCGGTTCTGAATCGATATACGACTGTATATCTGCTCGATGATCGGCATCTTCAGGTTAAGCCCCGGCCGCAGTATTCTCCTGTATTTCCCAAAAACGGTAACGACAGCGATCATTCCCTGTTTTACGGTTACAAAAGATGAGAATAAAATGATCAGACCTAAAAAAACAAGGATCAGTAAAGAAATGGACAGGTTCATAATATATGGTTTAAACAGAATAAATGTAGCAATTTATTTCGTGTGTGACAGTCCTGACCTGGAAATTAGTTCCTGTTATATGGAATGATCGCTCCATTGGCAAATATTTCAAGCCCCGACGCCGGGAAATCCTTTCGCGTAAGCATCCTGATCCGTTTCACAACGCGGTTCAGAGTATCGCGCGTTAAGCCGGTCTCGTGCGTTTGCCTGAATGCAATGATGCTGCCGCTAATAAATTCGCCTTTCTTAGTTAATTTGACCTTAAGCAATGGCGCCATGCCGCAAACGCCTGCTACGCTCACGCTTTTGTAGGTGCAAAAATTGCCGAGACTATAAGCGATCAGCCGTCCCTTGTAATCCTCGAGCGCCCGGCTCACATGCGGACCATTGCCCAATACGATATCCGCCCCGGCATCTACAGCTTTATGGGCAAACAGATCAACATCGCCCCGTTCGCTGCCCATA
>DASZWG010000184.1:0-3527 GCA_035546675.1 Mucilaginibacter sp.
ATACTGAACCGCTTAGATGCCATAAGAAAAGGCGGGGCGCATAAAGCGCCTTACCTGTATTCGTTCGACCTGAAAAATTACCAGGATGCACTTAAACAAGGCCTGAAAGGCGGCTGGTAGTCCTTCCATTTCGAAATTCGAATTCCGACTTTCGAAATTGTTTTAGTTCTGTGAGTGCAGTGCCACAGCGTTCCCTTCGGTGTCGATAAAGAAAGCCATGTAACCGATCTCGTCGCTGATCTTGCCTTTGGGCATAATGATCTTACCGCCTGCCGCTTCTACTTTTGAAAGCGCTTCGTCCAGGTCGGGGTTGCCGTTAAAGTAGATCTTCACGCCATCAGCACTGGGCTTGTGCATATCGCTTTGCACCAGTGCGCCAGAAAGTTTGCCGCTCATCATATCGTATGGAAACATGGCCATTTTCATGCCCATCATATCCATGTCTTCCATCGTAATGGAAAAGATGGTTTCATAGAATTTTTTCGCCCTTTCAATATCGATTACCGATACCTCGAACCAGTTTAAAATGTTTACAGAACCGTCCATAATGTTGTGCTTTTTAAGTTTATGACCTGATTTGTTTTAAAACTATAACATTCAAATTAATTGGATGTGTAGCCGGTGTAAAGGAATAAACATCCGTTTTTGTACAGCAAACCTACGCCGAACCGGGCAAAGGCAGGGTGTGTGAATACGACAACCTTAGGGGTTGATTGCGCCAAACCAGGTCGTTAACTTTGCCGTTTATACCAGTCAGTAATTTATCCGATCATGAAACATGTCTCCATCGTGGTTCCGCGAGGCCCCATCATCCTGAGCAGTGTGATAGGCACTTTTAAAGTATTGAATTTTGCCAACGGCAGCATGATATCTCGTGGTAAAAAGCCTGTTTTCGATGTTCACTTAATAGGGTTGGAACGCGAAAACAACCTGTACAACGGCCTTTTCGCCGTACGGCCCGATCTGCTGGTGAGCGATGCGCCCCGTACCGACCTCATTATGATACCGGCATTTAACGGCGACCCGGTTGAAGGCATGAAACGCAACCAGGACTTTGTGCCCTGGATAACCGCCCAGTATAAACGCGGCTCCGAGATTGCCAGCCTGTGCACCGGCGCTTTCCTGCTGGCATCCACCAACCTGCTCAAAGGGCGCACCTGCACCACGCACTGGATGTCGGCCGATGCCTTCAGGCAGGAGTTCCCGGGTGTTAAGCTGCTCCCCGAAAAGCTGCTGATCGACGAGCAGGGCATCTACTCAAGCGGCGGGGCCTATTCTTTCCTGAACCTCGTACAATACCTGGTCGAAAAATACTGCGGGCGCGACGTCGCCGTACACTGCGCCAAAGTACTGGAGATCGAGATCGACCGCGAAAGCCAGTCGCCATTCATGATCTTCAGCGGGCAGAAGGAACACTTAGACGAACCCATTAAAAAAGCGCAGCTATACATCGAGCGCAATTTCAGCAACAAAATAACGGTCGATCAGCTATCGGAAATGTTTGCCATCAGCCGCCGTAATTTTGAACGCCGCTTTAAAAAAGCGACCCGTAACACCCCTGTGGAATATTTGCAGCGCGTAAAGATCGAAGCGGCCAAAAAAAGCCTCGAAGCTGGACGGGAAAACGTGAACGAAGTGATGTATGCCGTAGGTTATTCCGATCATAAAGCCTTTCGCACTATCTTCAAAAAAATAACCGGCCTCTCGCCCATCGAATACCGGAATAAATATAGCCGCGAAATGGCGATGAATTAAATAAAAAAGCCCGCTAAATGCGGGCGCACACTAAATTTTCATTAAAACCATCAATGCACGCTGTCGCGCAGCGATCTGATCTCGTCATGCGCATCGATCAGCTCGTCCAGCTGCTCATCCAGCATATCGGTCAGGTAAGCCGGCAACCAGTCTTCCTCCAGGGCCTGCTCGTAGGCGTTCCTGATGGCATCCTCGCCAAACTCGCATTCTTCCAGCATGTCGTGCTCACTGGAGCCCTTAAAGGTCTTTTTCAAAGCCATCCACGCGCGGTGTATCGCTCCCTCGGCCGTGGTACCTTGCTCCATGTCGTGGCCCAGCGCCTGTATCTCGGTGCCCAATTGCATCTTGTACCGGCGGCTGTCGTCGATGAATTTTAAAAAAGTGGGCTCGAGTGTGGGATCATAATCACGATCCCTGATCGCTTTCAGCGCCCGCTCATAGCCCAATATCCGGTCATTGTTGATCAGTACCAGGTCGTTTAGCAACTCGATCGTTCTTACTGTACTTTCCATAGCTTTTTGTTTCCTTCTCTTTTCTTCTACAACCCGGAATGCCGCCCAATGTTTAAAAATTTTTGGCCCCTTACGGCCTGCAGTGCACTTTTTTTACCATCTGTGCGTAGTTTTTTAAATTGATTTTAATTTTTTAGTAATATTGGACGATGAGCGTCGAAAAACTGGAAGAATATATCGCATCGTCCGACCTGAACGGGCTGAACGATCTGCTGCTTCAAAATCCTGTACTGGCCAAAACCAAAACCTCGCAGCAGGTATCCCCGCTCATGCTTTCGTGCTACTACAAAAAGCCCGAAGTAACTGCGCTGCTGCTCAAATTTGTGGATGAGATCAGCCTGTTCGAAGCATCGGCTGCCGGTAAGTTCGATGTAGTGGCGCACCTGCTTTTTCTGCACCCCGATGCCGTGAACGACTATGCCGAAGACGGTTTTACACCGCTTGGACTGGCATGTTATTTCGGGCAAACCGAAGTGGCGCGTTACTTAGTGCTGAAGGGCGCCGACGTTAACCAGCCCTCCAACAACGGGTTCCGCGTTTTTCCCATCCATTCTGCCGTAGCCGGAGACCATACCGAAATAACCCGCATGCTGATCGAGAACGGCGCCAATGTGAACGTAAGGCAGCAGGCCGGGGCCACTCCCCTGCATTCGGCGGCGCAGAATGGCAACCTCGATATCCTGATCATGCTGCTCGAGAACGGCGCCGACACCAGCGTACGTATGGAAGGCGGCAAACTTCCCGCCGATATGGCCCGCGAAAAAGGCTTTACCGAGATAGCAGAAATATTGAGCTGAGGGCAACCATTGCCGTTAGTTGGTATCCCGGGCAAGCATATTGAAAATATCGATATTGATCAGCTCAAGCGGCGGCGTTGTATTGTATTCCCTCTCGATTGCCGTGATCACATCACATATCCTTTTGAACGCGTTTTTTTCGATGCCCGGGTTCGCATCCAGTTGCTCGCAATCGTTAGCGCTGGGTGTTTTCATAATAAAATAGTCCGCATTATTATATCGTATATCATAGATCAGCTTGGTTGCAAAAGGCCTTATGATATGTTTCACCGCAAAGAAAAAACGGGTATCATTATCTGTTGTCATGGCTTGAAAGTTGGGTATCTGCAATTATGTTATTAACTAATATTCAAATACTGGATATTGTTTTAATTACAGGATAATATTTATTCAATATTCTTTACACAAATGCCCCGTAACGATCATTAATCGTAATTTTGCTGCGGAGATACTTTGCAGGGAG
>DASZWG010000185.1:0-4341 GCA_035546675.1 Mucilaginibacter sp.
GCTTTGGCCATCGTAAACGCGTTGTGCGTTTTTTTCAGGAATGCGTTGAACTTAGCCTTGTCGATAATGCGGTAAAATTTGTGAGGGGTCACTTCGTAAGTATAGTAATCCTGCCCGCTTAACAAGTCCTGCGCATCAAAGTCCTTTACGCCTGCTGTCCCCTTCGAAACCCTGCTGAGGTTGCTATGCGATTCGATCTTGGAAATGTTCCGGAGATAATACTGCAGGTCGGCGGCATTTTTGGCCTGGTGGTAGATGCTTACCTTGACGATATTCTTCGGCAGGTTCATCAGTACCGACAGGTTGCTGCTTTTAGCCAGGTTGATCTCGTTCAGCGTCATTTTTTGCTGCGTGGTATCGGGCAGCGCGCTGTAAAAATTAAGCGTTGTATCCTTAACCACCGAAAACTGCGGCGTGGCCTTGACTGAATCGGACATGAGGTTCATCAGTACCGACACTGCCTTGCTCATATCGAAGGTATACGACACCTTGCACGAACCGTCGGCCTTAAAATCGTAATTCTCCTCAACATCCACGCAAGATGTAAGGCAAACCAGCGCGAGAAAAAAGACCGGGATGTAAAGTCTTCTCATAGGCCAAATTTTAAGTAATAGTAAAGAAAATGTGCGAGTTTTCAAACTAATTTTTTTGTTAGTATGTAAGCCGGAAAGTCAGTAAGACAAATTTTTATTGCCTGAAAGCATTTAAGGGAAATACTCAATCTCACGCTTTGTAACTCTGTCAATTTTACCATCACGTAATTCGTTTCGCTGCAACCAATTGTGGTTCTTGTCAAAGAAATAATATAAGTAAGTATAAACTAAAACATCCTTTCTACTACTTTCTTTGTTACTCGTTAATTTTTGAGACCCGTCACCTCTGTAATAAATAATATTCGAATCAATTCGCATTAGCAGGTTATCGTTTTTATCATATTTGAAAGTCTGTTTGCTGTAGCGTCGATTATTGGAATCGACGCTAACTTCTTCGATCATATTATGCCTTTTATCAAATTTTCTTGTTTCCTTGCCTTGAAAATTGCCACGAGGCCCATACGTAGACTCTTCTATGTCATCATCGGCCTTATCATAATAAAAAAAAGTCTTATTTTGGAAACCTCCTCCGTAATTGTATGAATAAGAGCTGTCAGCAATTCTTTTAGAGTTATAAAAAGTACGAATTGCTAAATATTTGCCGGAATAATAGTTTTCTATAAGATTGCGGTTTGAATCATAGCTATCGGAATAACTGGTTTGAGGTTTACCAACTGAATCAAGATAAACTTGTCGGCCCTTTTTATCATATGTCGATGTATGGCTATAGATGACTTTATTATGGTTGGATAAATCATATGCATATAATGCTGTGCTTTGCCCCTTTTTGCTATAAAAAATCTTAAATTTTGATCCTATAATATCTTTTTTAAAATTGGCTGAATTACCTTCGTAATTCCATTCTGTTAATGCTTTTACTTTACCCTTGAGACTAAAACCAAGATAAGATTCTTTTATATGTTGTGACCAGGCATTTAAATGAGCCAGTAAAATACAGGTCAGTAAAACGGCCGGTTTCATAAGGTTAAAAGTCTGATTTATTCTTTAAAGTTAATTCTATATAGCCATATCAAACCAGTTTAACTTGATTTTTCTTTCCGACTTGCGGGCTTACGCGGACTTTCGGACTAATAACGTAAATTTGCACCCTCGAATTATGGCACACCAGGTTCCGGACGACGGCACGATGCTTCCTTTGATGGAAGAGTTTTATACGATACAGGGCGAGGGGTTCAACACGGGCAAAGCCGCTTATTTTATCCGCCTGGGCGGCTGCGATGTAGGTTGCCACTGGTGTGACGTGAAAGAAAGCTGGGATGCCGAATTGCACCCGCTAACCCCGGCCGATACCATCGCTGAACATGCTGCAAAATACCCGTCAAAAGCTGTGGTGGTTACCGGGGGCGAACCCTTGCTGTATAACCTCGGTTACCTGACGGCAAAACTTCGTGAGAACGGGATAAAAACGTTTATCGAAACCTCGGGCGCATACCCTCTTTCGGGCCAATGGGACTGGATATGCTTGTCGCCAAAAAAATTTAAGGCGCCGGTGAAAGGGATTGCGGAGCAGGCCGACGAGCTTAAGGTGATCGTTTTCAATAAGTCGGATTTTGCCTGGGCCGAGGAGCATGCCAAAATGGTTTCGTCCGCATGCAAGCTGTACCTGCAGCCCGAATGGTCGAAGGCGAAGGAAATGACCCCGCTTATCGTCGATTATGTGATGAACAACCCGCAATGGGAGATATCGCTGCAAACGCATAAATACCTGAATATTCCCTGAAACACGTAACTTCGGCTACTGATTAACGTATTACTTAGAATGAAATTTTTTTTCCTTTCTATAATACTTATTCTTTGTGTTTCCGTATCCCAAGCCCAGCAGGGACAGTACTCAACCGACGATAAGGAAGCGATAAAATACTATGCGCTGGCGAACGAAAGTTTGGACAACAACCTGTTCGACGACGCGATAGGCCAACTTAAAAAAGCCATTAAGGAGGATAAAAAATTCATCGAGGCGCATACCCTGCTTGCCGATGTCTACCGCATTACCCGCGATTACAAAGATGCTATTGACCAATACCTCGCGGTTATCGCGCTCAATCCTGAATTCAGCCGGGGCGTGTATTACAAATTGGGTGATGTGGAATTACGCGATGCGCAATATGCCAATGCCGAACAGCACCTCGAAAAGTATCTAACCTACCCGAATCTTTCGCCGCAGAGCATCTTTATGGGGCAAAAGCTGCTGAACGACTGCAAGTTCAGCCTGCAGGCCATACAGCACCCGGTGCAGTTTAAACCCATCAACCTGGGACCGGCGATCAATACGGCCGACGACGAATACCTGCCTACGGTAACTGCCGACGAGAGTACGCTGATCTTTACCCGTAAGATCAACAACAACGAGGACTTTTATAAAAGCGTAAAAGTGAACGGTCAATGGCAAACCGCTACGTACCTGAGCGATCAGATCAACACGCCCAATTATAACGAAGGGGCACAATCCCTGTCGCAGGACGGCAAGGTACTGTTCTTCACCGGCTGCAACCGTCCCGACGGCATGGGCCGCTGCGACATTTACATCGCGCAAAAAAAGGGCAACGACTGGACCAAACCTTTCGATATCAGTCCGCCGGTAAATACCACGGGCTGGGAATCGCAGCCATCCATCAGCGCCGACGGACGTACGCTTTATTTTGTAAGCAACCGTAAGGGCGGATACGGCGGATACGATATCTGGAAATCGACGCTGACCGACAAGGGATGGTCGCAGCCCGAAAACCTGGGGCCAAACATCAACACGGCGTTTGATGAACAGTCACCCTTTATCCACCCCGACGACAGCACGCTGTACTTTTGCTCGAACGGCTGGCCCGGTTTGGGCGGCATGGACCTGTTCGTGAGCCGCCTGGGCAAGGACGGCAAATGGCAAAAACCCGTCAATTTGGGTTATCCTATCAATTCAAGCGGCGATGAGAACGGTCTTACACTGACGGCCAACGGCAGTTACGCCTTCTTCTCATCCAACAACCTGAACGGGCTCGGCGGGTACGATATTTACACGTTCGAACTGCCCGAAAACCTCCGGCCGCACCAGGTCACCTATGTAAAGGGCACGGTAAAGGACGCTGTGACCAAACAACCGCTGGAGGCCGATGTAGAGATCATCGACCTGCAAAGCAATATGCCGGTTTACGAGGATTACAGTTCACCGGATCAGGGCGATTTCCTGGCGACGATCACTACCGGGAAGAATTACGGTCTTAACATCTCGAAGGACGGTTACCTGTTCTATTCGGAGAACTTTTCGCTGGTGGGCCGGCAAACCAAAAACCCGTTCCATATCGCGGTGCTGCTGCAACCGATCAAAGTGGGTAACACCGTTGTGCTGGAAAATATTTTCTTCGATACCAATAAGTTCGATATCAAGCCGGAATCAAAACCCGAACTGCAAAAGCTGATCGACTTCCTGACCCTGAATCCAACCATTCATATCGAAATATCGGGCCATACGGATAACGTCGGCAGCGCTGAATCCAACCAGGCGCTGTCGGAAAACCGGGCAAAGGCTGTTTATGAATATCTGATCGCCAATGGTATCAAAGCTGACCGGCTCACCTACAAAGGTTACGGCGAAACGCAGCCTATCGCCGGCAATGACACCGACGAAGGCAAGGCTAAGAACCGCCGGACGGAGTTTAAGATCATTGCGAAGTGAGGCGAAGGGCCTAAAATATTTCAAAATTTAGGAGGAACTCACATCTTTACTATCTCTGGGTTAACC
>DASZWG010000186.1:0-2758 GCA_035546675.1 Mucilaginibacter sp.
AGTAGATACCGGCCGTATCATTCTGAAAGCTTTCGGTCCCGGCGGACTTTCACCCTTGCGCGTACTGGCCGCTTTCAGGGAAGTGTATCCCGGCAAAAAAGACACTATCGAACAGGCGCTCACTTACGACTGGACCCAGGATAAACTGGCGCCTGCCTGCGAAATGGAACCATTTCCTATCGGCGAGATGCACAAATTCTGGCCTCAGATCATGCAGCCCGACGGAAGGCTTTATTTTGCCGGCACCTATGCCGATAACATGAGCCGGGGAATGGAATCGTGCCTGCGGTCGGCTCAGCGCGTTGCACAGGAGATCGATAAACTTTGATATGAAACATACCTTGCTGCTTTGCATTTCTTTTATTTTATGCGGGTCGATCAGTCTTTCTTACAGTTTGGGCCAGCAGGATAATCATGCACCTGTTGTTAAGATCAGCGCCCCGGCAAATAATGCTTCATACAGCCCCGGATCACAAGTGGCTTACCAGGTAAATGTCTCAGACAAGGAAGACGGCGATTCAAGATATAACGAGATCAACGGTAAAGAAGTCGTGACCGAGGTAAGATTCGTACCTAATAAGAACAAGCTCAATGCTTTGCTGAAGAACAATTCGGATGCCGATCCTCCCGGTCTAGCTGTAATCAGGCAATCGAATTGTTTTAACTGTCACAATTTCGAAAGTAAGGCGCTCGGGCCGTCTTTTGAAGATGTTAGTAAAAAATATTCGGCTATGAAGTCGGCGCCCGATACCCTGATCAAACGGATAAAAAACGGTTCGGTTGGCGTTTGGGGAAGGGAAAAGATGCCTTCGCACCCCGAGCTGTCGGCAGTTCAGATCAGGAATGCGGTAATGTGGATTTTGAAAGATTCTTCCAAACCGGGAATTGATTATTACAACGGTTTATCGGGTATCATTTGGCTCCCTGCGGATAAAAAAGGGATTTATGTAATCACATCGAGCTATGTCGATCACGGCCTGAAAACCGCACCTGCAAAACACCTGGAGGGCCGCGACCGGATAACGATCAGCGTCAAATAGTTATACCGACAACAGTTCGTAACATTGCCGGGCTATTTCCAATTCTTCGTTGGTAGGTATAACGAGTATCTTGGCCTTAGAACCGGTTTTACTGATCTCCCTTATTCCGTCCGAACGAACACTGTTCCTGTCCCGATCCAGCTCCAGGCCAAGGTATTCCATATCATTGCACACCAGTTCACGTACGATCACATCGTTCTCGCCCACCCCGGCAGTAAATACAACTGCATCGATACCATTCAGAACCGCGGCGTAAGCGCCGATGTATTTTTTGATCCGGTAGGCGTACATATCCTGCGCCAGGCGGGCATTTTCATCACCCGAATTAATGGCTTTGATCACATCGCGCATATCAATAAAGCCGGTAAGGCCCAGCATACCGCTCTGTTTATTGAGCAGGCCGTTCACCTGCTCAGGCTGATAGCCCAACTGGTTGATTAAGTAGAAAATAACCGTAGGGTCAATGTCGCCGGACCGAGTACCCATGATCAAACCGCTCAGCGGGCCAAAACCCATGCTGGTATCGGCTGACCTGCCACTATCCACCGCAGCCATACTGCAACCGTTACCCAGGTGTATGCTGATGATCTTTGCATCCTTTTTGCCAAGGAACAGGCTTGCCTGGTGCGAAACATATTGATGACTGGTACCGTGAAAGCCATACACCCGGATGTTATGATCCGTATAATAAGCGTTAGGAATGGCAAAGCGATAAGCTTTTGCAGGGAGCGTCTGGTGAAATGCCGTATCGAAAACCGCCACCTGTACAGCATCTGGGAACACTTTTTCAGCAACTTCGATGCCTTTGTATCCGGGCGGATTGTGCAACGGGGCAAGCGGAAACATCTCTTTCAGTTGCTCTTTTACCTGTAACGTGATCACGGTCGGTTTGGTAAACTTTTCTCCGCCGTGTACGACCCGGTGGCCCACTACCCTGATCTCGCCCCTGTCTGCAATGACTCCGATAGCTTTATCGGTCAATAATTCGTTCACCTTATGCAGCCCCGCGGCATGATCGGCAGCTCCCAATGAAAAACTGTACTTTTTTTCTTCGCCTGCTATATAAATTTTGTGTGTGACCACCGCGTCATCCGAACCGATGCGCTCGATGATCCCGCTGCACAAAGGCGCGGTCGATGGCATCCTGAATAGCTGGTACTTGATGGAACTGCTGCCCGAGTTAATGATAAATATGTTCATTTCAGGCATGCTTTTCAATGGTTTGAGAATTATCCTGCGCCTGTATGGCAGTGATGATCACCGTGTTAAAAATATCGTCCACCGTGCAGCCGCGGCTCAGGTCGTTTACAGGTTTATTCAGCCCCTGCAGCATCGGGCCGATGGCTAAAGCGCCGGTTTCGCGCTGCACAGCCTTGTAAGTATTGTTGCCTGTGTTCAGATCCGGGAAGATCAGCACGCTTGCTCTCCCCGCCACCTCCGATCCCGGCATCTTGCTCTGACCCACTACAGGATCGACAGCAGCGTCGTATTGTATCGGGCCTTCAACCTTCAGGTCGGGGCGTTTCTGTTTTACAATTTCTGTTGCTTTGCGTACTTTTTCAACATCCTCGCCTTCACCCGATGTCCCCGATGAATACGAAAGCATCGCTACCCTTGGTTCTATTCCGAAGCGCTGGCTGCTATCGGCCGAGGATATAGCGATCTCAGCCAGTTGATCGGCTGTCGGGTTGGGGTTTACCGCACAATCGCCGAACACC
>DASZWG010000187.1:0-3141 GCA_035546675.1 Mucilaginibacter sp.
GTTCAAGAACAGGCGTTTGATACGATCAAGCAGGTATAAGTTCAAAAAGCTCATGGCAGATCACCAAAATAAAATATCTGTTTTTGACCTGATTAAACAGATAAGAGAGTCAGTAATTGGTAAGCAGTTAACACGTTTTAAGCCCTGACAGGCCGGCTGCCGGATAAAATCGTAAAGACGAATGAAAGAAGAACCATTGGTTTCGATCGCTCTCTGTACCTATAACGGCGCCGGGTTTTTGCGGCAGCAACTGGATACGCTTGTGAGTCAGTCATACCAAAACCTCGAGATCGTTGCTGTTGACGACCGCTCGTCTGACGGCACATTTTTGATTCTCGGGGAGTATGCACAGAAGCATCCGAATTTGAGAATATACCAGAATGAACAAAACCTGGGATTTACCGGCAATTTCGAGCGCACGGTAAAATTATGTAAAGGCGAGCTGATAGCGCTTTGCGACCAGGATGATCTGTGGGATCCGCAAAAAATAGAACTGCAGGTAAATGCCATAGGCGATAATGTTTTTATTTATCATGATTCGGAATTCATCCACGAAGACGGTATGCCGATGGGTAAAAAAATGTCGGATGTACTGAACCTGTACCGCGGAGACAGTCCTGAGGCTTTTTTATTCTTCAATTGTGTATCGGGCCACTCTATCCTGATGAAACGGGAATTGATCGATGCAGCGTTGCCTTTGGAAAAAGGGTATTTCCATGACTGGTGGCTGGCTTACGTGGCAACCAATATCGGGAAAATCGATTTTCTGCCGCAAACCCTTGTAAAATACCGGCAGCATGATCAAAGCGAAACCAATATCCTGAAGCTGGCCCGCGAGAAAAACAACTATAAATTTAGCAGCGAAGAGAATTATAAACGCCGCCTGAAGTGGCTGAAACATTGCACTGAATTCAGCCAGAACAAAAACCCTGAATTGGTAAAGAAGGTGTATGAAGCCTATGAAGACAGGCAGGGCCGTTTCATTGCATTCGGTTTGAGTAGGCTGTTGTTCAAGCATTGGAAAATCATTTTTTCGATCAGCAAAAAAGCAGGGTTGAGCAAGCTCAATTTTGTAAGAAAAGAAATGCGGGGGATCAGCATAAGCGAATAATCGGCAGGAAAAGTTATTAACTGGAAGAATAAAAATGTTTAAAACTTTAGTTTCCCTGCAGGCGTATAATTTCCAAATTTCGCGAGCGTTAAAGTGTAGGAAATGTTAATGAGATCTGTGATAAAGAAACTAATACCCGCGTCTGCTCCCCTGTTTTTATTTTTGGCGTGCAGCAATAATAATGCAACTCCCAAAACACCGGCTAAGTTGTATAAGCCCTTTAGTCCTTCTGAATTGCTGGCTTATAACCCTAAACATGCCGATAAGCGAATAGATGAGTTTTTTCATAAACTTCATCAGCGAAGCGGTTTTAACGGAGATATACTGGTTGCCAAAAACGGCAAGATCATTTATGAAAAGGCACTCGGCTGGGCCAATTACCTGAAGCGCGACAGTCTGAATATCAATTCTCAATTCCAGCTGGCTTCTGTTACCAAAACAATGACCTCTACTGCTATATTGCAGCTGATGGAACGCGGAAAGCTGAAGCTGAACCAGGACGTGCGCGACTTTTTCCCCAATTTCCCATACAGCGGCATTACGATCAAATTATTGCTCACGCACCGGTCGGGTATGATGAACTACGTGTATTTTATCGATGACCTGTACCGTAAGAATCATTGGAGCGAACGCAAGGGGCTAACGAACTTCCAGGTGATGGACACCATCGCCAAATACAAACCCAGGCCATTCAACAAGCCTGATAAACGCTTCCTGTATAACAATTCCAACTTTATGGTATTGGGTTCGATCATTGAAAAGGTGACGGGCGAAAGCTACGCCCAGTATATGAAAGACAATATCTTTAAGCCGGCGGGGATGGCGCATACAGCTGTTTACTCAACGGCTGTTTATGACAAGATACCTGTTGATGTGGTGGGACACGACCGCAATAGCTGGAGATATTCGGTAGTGCCGAATGTTTTGGACGGACCGGTTGGCGATAAAGGTATTTACAGTACCGTGGGCGATCTTTACCTGTTTGACCAGGCCCTGCGTTCGGGTATGCTGATCAAACCTGCAACACAGGATTCGGCCTACACCGACCGCAACCCAATGATAAGAGGGCACTTTAATTACGGGTACGGCTGGCGCCTATTCGAAGCGCCAGGCGAAAAAATAGTGTATCACACCGGCTGGTGGCATGGTTTCAGGCACATTTATGTGCGCGACCTGAAAAACGACGTAACTATCGTGCTTTTAGGAAATTTAGTGAACGGCAGCTTGCTTCACCTGGATGAGTTATTTAAGCTGACCGGCATGCCCGTTGTGCGTAAAAGCGCCTATACCGGTTCCGGTGATACTGCCGAAGATTAATTTTCCATTATAAAACATAGTTTGGGTTGTACTTGTTAAATGTATTTCAAAACTTTGCATAGACTTTGAAATAGGGAGTCGCACTCAAATTCTGCCAAAAAAACTCATCTGCCATCAAATGTTCGATAAGCTGTTAGAGGCAAAGCAAAAAGCTGAGGAAGTAAAAAAGAGACTGGATAGCGTTACCGTATCGGGTATTGCCGAAGGTGGTAAGATACGTGTAACCGCCAGCGGGAATAAGGAAATTCAATCCATCAGCATTGACGACGAATTATTAAAAACCGCTGAAAAGGATGAATTGGAAGAACTGCTTATTGTAGCGGTAAACAAGGCGCTTGAACAGGCCGAGAATGTAAGCCAGAGCGAGATGGCGGCTTTGAGCAGGGATATGTTTGGGGGTTTGGGAGGATTATTCGGAAAATAAGTACCTAGCATATTTAACTATGAAATTCAGCTATTATGGCCATGCCGCTTTCGAACTGGAAGCAGCGGGCAAAAAATTATTATTCGACCCCTTTATTTCGCCCAACGAGCTGGCGAAAAATATCGACGTTAACAGCCTGAAACCGGATTATATTCTTTTGTCGCACGGGCACGGCGATCATGTTGCCGACTTGTTTACGGTACAAAAGAACAGTGGGGCCAAAGTGATCTGCATTGCAGAAATAGCCGGATGGCTGGCAGGCAAAGGGATAAACGACGCACACGGTATG
>DASZWG010000188.1:0-1550 GCA_035546675.1 Mucilaginibacter sp.
CTATACCTAATTCGGTCGTTTTTAACTATGATGTGCACATTTCCCCTTCCGATTCAGTGTACTTTCAACAGTCATGGGACCCGGATACGCGTGTCGCGTTAGACCGGAACCGGCACGAATACACCTCGGAATATTACAGGCCTGGCTTTTATCATGCCAAACTGCTGGTGAACAACAAGATCGTAAAAGAAAAGCTGTTTACGGTACCCACCAGCGGCTGGCTGGGTCTGATCGGTCAGCACCCGATCCCGGTTTATCTTAGTGAAAATGAGTTTATGCACAATGGGATGCTGCAGATACCTGCTTCCGTCATAACCGCCAAAAATGTTCCGATGGGACCCCAGCCGCCGATTGTTGAATATTACAATGTGGGTAATTTTACCCCGGTAAGTCTGAAAAGCTTTGCCTTCAGCGCCGAGTTGCGAAATGATTATGGAGAGGGCGCTGCAACCTGCCGTTATACGCAGATCATCCTTTTCACCGATAATGTACCGGTCATTATTCCGATTTCGGCCAAAGGCTGCATATCCGACCTCCAATTGCTCAACGGCCGTTATTTTGAATCTGGCAAAACCCATGACCTGTCGGGCTTCGGAACCGACCTGTCTCATTGGGTAAAGGTATCCTGCCGGGCTGCAGGCGACAAGATAGAATACTTAGTAAACGATAAACCTGTATTTGAATCGCCGCTGCCTCCGTACCAGGAAAAAATAGTCGGCATTGGCTTTAGGTTCCAGGGTACAGGATCAGTAAAAAACATCAGGCTTGTGAACAGCGACCAAACCGTCTTTCTTGCCTGTGACCGCTAAATTTTCAGAAATCGCAATAAAATAGAAGACAGGCTCGTTTTATTGCGTGCTATACACAGCAGGTAACGAAGCAACCCCATGCCGGCAAGGAAATTTGGAATTTGAAAGCTGCTCCCCCGCCGACAGGGATCGCTCCGTTCCCTGCATTATTTTTTTATAGCAAGCGGCCTGTTTTAACGGCCTCCTGCAAATTACCAACTCTGAACTTTGGTTTGTAGATACGCCCGGCAAGTTTCTTTACCCATTTGGCCCGGTATCCAAATATCGTCCTGATCACTTCAACCCCGGCCGATCCTTTCGGATAGCCGTATTTATACCACGTGAATTTTGAATTATCCACACGAAAGGTATTAACAAATTCAGCTAAGAAAAGGTCGATCTCGATATCAAAGATATCCAGATCGAGGTCGATGCTGGTATCCACTGTAAGTGTTTCAGGGTCTACTTTGCTTATCTTATACCTGTCGCAATAACCAGTGATAAATTCCTTTAATTCGGGCAATACTTCTTCCATTTAAACGAATTTTGGTTGATCAGTTTGTCTATAAGACAACCTTATTTCTTATGAGGTTGCATGCATCCTGACAATTTTTGGAAAAAAGAAATGGCACACTGTAATGCGTGCCATTGAATATTTTAAGTTCAAACCTGAACTTCAATCCTTTTTCAATCCCAGTTTATGATTAGTATAATCGAGCAGGTACTCATTGTTCAGAAAAAATTCGAGGCTGATGACCGAGA
>DASZWG010000189.1:0-3661 GCA_035546675.1 Mucilaginibacter sp.
AAACAGGTGCTGGAGAACGAGATCGTATCGCGCTACGATTACGAAAGGGGCCGTTACGAAACCAATTTCAAATACGATAAGGAAGTGGCCGAAGCGGTGAAGATCATGCAAGACAAGGGCCAGTTAGCCGCTATTCTGAAGGGAGATGGCAATTATAAAGTGATCGGCAAACCCCAGTGGGCCATGGTCACAAAAAAAGCAGAAAACAGTGATAGCGACGATCAATAAGGGCAGTTCCGATAACCCAATAAACAAGCCCGATATTTTAAGCGATTACCCTGCTTTGGGTTTTGCCATTTTAGCTGGCTATTCCTTGTCCCTTATAAAGAACTGGTAAACAATTCGGCTCGGCAATTGTATTATTCCAAATCATTTTATCACGTTTATGAAAAAGTTTGTGTTTATAGCAGCCCTCATCGCAGGATGCTTTTCATTTAAGACCGATTACGCGCAGGTACACCTGAGCGTAGGTATTAACATCGGCAGTCAGCCCGAATGGGGACCGGTGGGATACGACCACGTCGATTATTACTACATGCCCGATATCGATGTCTATTATGATGTGCCTACTCATGAATATATCTACTTAAGCGGCAATGTGTGGGTGCGCCGTGCCTATTTACCTTACCGGTATCGTAACTACGATATCTACCATGGGTATAAGGTTGTTGTTAACGAAGCCCACCCCTGGCGTCGCGACGCTGTTATCAGGGCAAGGTATGCAGGATACCGCGGGCGGCACGACCAGGTGATTATCCGCGACAGCCGCGACCCGCACTACCGCGATCACTGGCACGATAACGGCCGGCACGAAGGATGGGAAAAGCATGGCGGCGAACACGGCAATGGCGGCGAACATGGCCACGGCGGCGAGCACGGTCATGGCCACGGCCATCATTAAACTATGAAAGGATAGAAATCAGCGCAGGCTCCTTAAAAAGGGGCCTGCTTTTTATTTTGATTGATGGAAGACGTCCCTGTAAATGGCTTTTGCCCAGAACTGCCCCAATACAACCGCACCCTGCTTGTTGGGATGCAGGTAAAATGTCCCCTCGTGTCCGTTCTCGGGGATCATCAGCGTTGTATGATTCTTTTTAAAGTAGCCGAAAGCTTCCATATCTCCTAAAAATACCTGGCCGGGATTGGTTTTGGTATAGCCCCTGATCAGTTTCTTTATCATGGGGAAATAGCTTTCCAGCCGATGCAGCCCTTCCGCTAAATACTTTGCCCCGTTATAGGTATTAGTGCTGTACCAGGTGGGGTGCTGTATAACGATCCTGCAACCCGGGTAATCTTTGAGCAATCGGTCTGTTATTGCTTTCATATTGGCAAAATAGGCCTCCGCAGAAACAGGAGCGCCGTTCGGCCCGGTTATGGCGCTGTCGTTCGTACCGAGCATGATCGAAAAGGCGAGTATACCCGGTTTGCTTTTTAAGGCGTCCGCAGCCTGTTCAGCCCTTTTGAATGTCTCTCCCGTTACCGAAAAATCAACCGAGGTAAAACCGCTGTGGCCCTGGTTCGAAAAGTTTACGGCGGCAATACCCGGCTGCGCCTGCAAATATTTGCTGGCTGTTGCGGGCGGCGCCTGCGTTGAAGGGTCGTCTAATTGAACGCCCTGTGTTATGCTGTCGCCGATATAAATCACATTAAGAACTTGTTTTTGGGCCAAAACAAACTGGCTGCAAACCAGAAACAGTGCGGCGAATATGATATTTTTTGCTTTCATTTTTTCAGGCCCGGTTTTGAACTATTACCATTTAATCCCCATATTCTGGAACATGAACGCCCATTTATCCGCCTGCCCGCTGATGATCTGTGCGGTCGACTGCCCGGCGCCATGCCCGGCTTTGGTCTCGATACGGATCAGTACCGGCGCCGGGCCCTGCTGGTATTCCTGCAGCCGCGCAGCGAATTTGAATGAATGAGCCGGAACTACACGGTCGTCGTGATCGGCTGTTGTGACCATCGTGGCCGGGTAATCGGCCGGTTTCAGGGCGTGGTAGGGTGAATATTTGTAAAGATAATCGAACATTTCCTTACTGTCTTCGGCGGTGCCGTAATCGTAGCTCCAGCCTGCCCCGGCCGTGAACTTATTGTAACGCAGCATATCCATCACGCCTACGGCGGGGAAAGCCACTTTACAAAGATCCGGTCGCTGCGTCATCACGGCGCCAACCAGCAGCCCCCCGTTCGATCCGCCCGAAATAGCCAGGTAATCCTTCGAGGTATATTTGTTGTCGATCAGGTATTCGGCAGCAGCAATAAAATCGTCAAACACATTTTGCTTATGCAGTTTGATACCGGCGCGGTGCCAGGTTTCGCCGTATTCACCACCTCCGCGCAAATTAGGCACCGCATAAATACCGCCGTGTTCCAGCAGGATGATGTTCGATGTGCTGAAAGCCGGCGTCAGGCTGATGCTAAAGCCACCGTAGCCATACAGAACAGTCGGATTCTTCCCGTTCAGCTCGATCCCTTTTTTATAGGTGATGATCATCGGTATCCGGGTGCCGTCCTTTGATTTATAAAAAACCTGCTTCGATTCGTATTGTGAGGGATCGAACTGGACGTCCGGCTTCTTATAGACCGTGGATACGCCCGTGGCAATATCATATTTGAAAATGGTGGGCGGATACACGTAATTGGTAAAGGTGTAATACGTTTCCTTCTCTTCTATTTTAGCGCTGAAACCGCTTGCGGTTCCCAGTGCGGGCAGCTCGATATCATGTTCCGGCTTGCCATCCATAGCATATTGCTGCACGAAAGAAGTAGCATCCTTCAGGTATTCGGCAAATATTTTACCGCCGCCGGTGGTTACCGTAAGTACGTTTGATGTTGCCGGTATCAAGTCCTTCCAGTTGATCGGTTTAGGGTCCGATGCATCGACCGTCACCAGCTTGAAATTCGGCTCGTACAGGTTAGTATAGATATACAGTTTACTGCCAACGTTGGCGATCACTGCGTGTTCGTTGTCAAAATTATCCACCACGTTCACAATGCCGCTTCCGGGATTATCCAAATCCTGAATGTACAACTCATTCCCGGTCGTGCTGTTGGCAGCGGTGATCACCAGGAAGCGCTCGTCTTCCGTCAGGTATGCACCGATATAGCGCCTCGGGGTCGCTTCGCCGCCGAATATCAGCTTATCCGCGCTTTGGGGAGTTCCCAGCTTGTGATAATACAATTTGTGGTATTGCGTCATGCCCGATAGCTGGCTGCCCTGCTTGGGCTTATCGTAGCTGCTGTAGTAAAAGCCATCGTCGCCTTTCCAGGCAATCCCGCTGAATTTGACATCACGAAGCGTATCGCCCACCTGTGCTTTATTATCCGTTCTGATCACGATCACTTTGCGCCAGTCGGAACCGCCTTCGGATATCTGGTAAGCGGCCAGGCTGCCGTCTTTGGTAAAATCGATACCCTGCAAGGATGTGGTCCCATCGGCCGAGAACTGATTCGGATCGAGAAATACCTCTGGTTTGCCGTCACCGATCTGCCGCCATAATACGGCCTGGTTCTGCAAACCGTCGTTCTTATAAAAATAGGTGTATTTACCTTCCTTGAACGGCGCACTGTATTTCGCATAATTCCACAATTGCTCCAGCCGTGCGCGGATGCTGTCGCGATAGGGTATTTGTCCCAGGTAGTCCTGCGTTACTTTATT
>DASZWG010000190.1:0-3716 GCA_035546675.1 Mucilaginibacter sp.
ATAGGTGTGATTGGTCAGGTTCACAACCGTGGTTTTATCCGTTGTTGCTTCATAATCGATCTTCATGGCGTTTTCATTGGTCAGGGTATAAGTTACCTTGATATGCAGGTTGCCCGGAAAACCTTCTTCCATATCTTTTGACAGGTAAGTAAGCACCAGCGTCGAATCGTTCGGCTGTTTGGCGTCCCATACTACATCCTGGTAGCCTTTTTTGCCGCCATGCAGTGTATTGGGCGGGTTGTTGATGGCCAGTGTATATTGCTTGCCGTCGAGCGTGAAGTGCCCTTTCGCGATGCGGTTTCCATACCGGCCTATGGTCGCGCCGTAGTAGGGCTCGGTCGAGTGCACATAATCCTCCACGCTTCTCATACCCACCGAAACATCGACCAGTTTACCCGCACTGTCGGGTACCAGCAGGTTCACCACGCGTCCCCCGTAATTGGTCATGGTCAGTATCATGCCGTTCGTGTTTTTCAGGGTATACAGGTGTGTTTGTTTGCCGTCGATGGTTCTTTCAAATGCTGAGTCGGGTGGAAGCTGTCCGTAGGAAATGCTGTCTTTCATTGTGGTATTTGCGGTTGTTTGATTTGCCGAATGGTTACAGGCGCTGATCGCGACCGATATCGCCAAAACGCCCAGAGATAAAGTCCTTAATTTCATAAACAGGTTTATTGTGGTTTATTGTTGAGTTTCCTGATCAGGTTCACCTCATCCTGGCTGTATGGCGTTCCGTCTTTCCTGAACACATCGTGGAACCATACTTTCGGTTCAGCGCCATCGGGCATGGGCGTATCCCAGGCATAAATGGTATTGGTTTTGCCCGATACCAGCCCCCAGTTAATAGCGCCTACATTTTCCCTTTTCAGCATCGGCATGGTGTTCTCAAAAGTGCTGTTCCGCAAACGCGCCATATATTCGGTGCATATTAGCGGGCGACCATAAGCTTTCAGTATCTGTACTACGCGCTCGTGCAGTTCGGGCGATTCGTAATCATGATAGGTAAGCACATCCGAATGTGCCACCTGGAATTTATTAAGCCGTTCCAGGCTCCAGTCCCACAAACCCGCGCTTAGTGGCTGGTCGGGGTTTACCGCCCTTGCCCACGAAAATATATCCGATAACAGCGCCAGCGATTTGTCGCCTTTATTGCTATTGCCGGGTTCGTTATAAAGATCCCACAGCAGAATGCGTTTATCGTGCCTGAAAGTGGTCATTACATCGGTCACATATTTTTTCAGCATGGCCATTTCACCGGGTTTATACAGGCGGTTGCCAGGGTCCTGCAGCCATTGCGAGTTATGAATGCCGGTTTTGGGTGCGGGTTGTTTTCCGGGTTTAGCCTCCGGGTTCCAGCAGTCATCAAAAAATACAAAAATGGTCTGGATATGATGCTTATCAGCGATGGACAGGTATTGGCCGACACGTTTCTTAAATCCCGCCGGGTCTTCCTTCCAGGCAATGCTGTGCAGGAACACCCGCATGGTATTGAAACCGATCCCCTCGGCGTAGCCCAGTTCACGGCCAATGGTCGCCGGATCGAAGGTATCAGCCTGCCACATTTCCAGTTGGTTAACGGCTGTGCTGGGAATGAAATCGGCGCCATCTATCCATTTGTGCTGTGCATACCACGCGTTGGCTTTGGATGCCGGCCATACACCGGCTTTGGATTGAGCCTGCGATGAAGTATAAGCTATAAGTAATAGAAATGCGGTGAGCAGATATTTTATTCTCATAATACAGGTCGATAGCCGGCACGGTCATTACCGGCGAAATGCTAAATTGACAAAAAATGTCTTAAATACAATAATTCCGTTAAATTTTTACCTGTTGAACGGGTATTCGTTTATCCAGTGAAAACCACGCCGAACCAGCAGGAACTTATTGGTACCGTAGCGGTGAAATCTTACCTGGATCGAATCTTTTTTGTATGTCCCTTTGATCACGAGTGAGTCTTTTTGGGGCAGCGTATAGGTGAACCGATATTTATCTCCCGCGTCGGTAAAGTTAGTGATCGTCATCTTTTTCTTGACCGTGTCCAGTTCGAGGCCCATATTGGTCGTACTGTCATTCATTAGTTGGACAAGTAAGTAACCACCCCGGCCGTCTATAGCCAGTTTGTTCCAACGGAACATGTCGGTTGTCAGTGGTTTCAGCGTGTCCCGGTTCACAATAAAGGTTTTCACTTCATACAGCCCGTACAACGGCGACTTTGGCGCTTTGTCGCCATACTGCTTTTCAACTCTCATGGCACCGAAGGCATCAAATACCAGGGTATAAGCGATGAGTGTATACTTTACTACAGTCAGTGTTATGTTTTTCCATCTTTTCGTGAACCGGTGTGGCGACAGGTTTGCAGGCGCAGCGCTTTTATTGAACACGAAAAAGTTCGAGAATCTTTTGACATCTTTGATGATCAGGAACAGGGCCATCATCACGAGTGTGGTCGAAAGGAGCTTAACAGGAACATCAAAGCAATAATTGATCGCCATAATGTTACCGGCTACAACCAGTGTCATTACTGCACCCAAAGCGCTTGTTTTCCTGAAAAGCAGCAGTATTCCGCAACTCAATTCAGCTATACCGGTAAAGTAATTATAGCCGGTTGAGTACCCCATAAATGTCCAGGCAAGCCCCATCGGCGACGAGTTGCCGTAAGGTTCCATTAATCTCGCAAATGATGGAAAAGGGAATTGCAGTTTGATCACCTTATAAAAACCGTACGCCAGCATGGTAATAGCGATGTAATACCGTAATACAACCGTAAGCCAGTAAAACAGCTTGTTATAGCTGGGGCGTTTGCGGTCGAGCACCGACCAGGTTATCATACCGATTAAGGCCAGGGAGGCAATGATCAAAATGATCACATAATCGTAAGCGGTATCGCCGCTGCCGTTAGCGGGAATTTCAGCAGGCATGGCAAGGTTAAGGATAAACCCGCCAACTTTGATCGCCAGCCAATAAAAAGGCTGAACATACCATTTGTACAGATTGCCGATGTAGGGGAGTACATCATTTGGATTTAAAAAAATATAGAGCAGGAAATAAATAAAGAAAAAGCGGAACAGCAGTTTTTTTGTCAAAGGCCAATCCGGGGTTGAGGTTGTTTCCATCGGTTAAGGTTTGATCGTTAAGGAATGGATATAACGAAGAACTGATGGAATATAGTATTCGTCAGAGATCAAGCCCGCTGAGATCGACTGCTGCCGAGTCGCAAATGTAGGTTGGCATAATGCCTGTGGCCGTTATGCGTGTTTCATAATCCTTTGCCTGGGTATTGCCCGAGAGCACGAGTACGGTGTCCAAGCCGAATTTATTTCCACCCAGGATGTCCGTGTTCAGCGTATCGCCAACCATTACAATTTCACTTTTGTTGATTTGCCGGTATTCGCGAATCAGGTCGTAGGCAAACATGAACATTTGCGAATCCGGCTTGCCGAAGCGGATAAACTGCTTGCCTACCACACTTTCGATCATGGCTGCGATACCGCCGATAGCGATCGAAACATTGGCTGCTGTAAGCGGGTAGGCGCGGTCGGTATTGGCGACAATGACCGGTATGGTGCGGCGGCGCAGCAGGTTGACGGTCTTGTTCAGGTCCTCGAACCAGTTGAAGCCCTCATCGTCGAGGAAGATCATCGCGCTTACCTTGTCTATGTTATGTTCGTTCACTTCGCCCACGGGCAGGGTTTGCAAACCCGATCTTTCAATGTAATGTG
>DASZWG010000191.1:0-2466 GCA_035546675.1 Mucilaginibacter sp.
GCGGTAAAATGCACCGGGATGGCTGCAGTGCTGTCTTTAAAACCACGGATAGCGAAAATCCCAATGTATTTCGGGCGTATATCGATATCCTGGCTTACCACCTCCCTGAAAGCGGTGTTACCGGTAAGCCCATCCGAATACAGGAACCTGAACCGGTCGCCGTGCTTTTCTATCCTGAGCGCCGAATTTTGCAGCATTTTCAATTGTATGGAATTGCTATGCACGCTGTCGGGATAAAGGATGGGCTTGTGTGCAATTTCTTCGGGTTTACTAAAACCATTTCCCTGCGAGGTGATGGCCTGGATGTATATTTCCCTGGGTAAATGCGCTCCTGCAAAATAGTCGTTGAAGGCTATGGAGAGCCGCACGCTTTTGCCGGTAAGCGAAGTGTCTTCGAGCAGAATTAAGCCGGCCTGCTGCCATTCCTGGCGGGGGATAAAATTACGCAGGTGCAATTCGGCTGTGAAGCAATCGTAAGGTATTTTGCGGGTAAGCAGGTTTTTGATGCCCTGTTTGTTTGCCGTGTCGGGCCAGTTATCACCTTTTAGGGTATAAAGGGTTAGTTCGCCGGGAACTTCTCCCTTTTTGTTCCACCAGTTCTCATCTTTATCATTTACCAGCCAGCCATGCGCGTGCAATGCTTTATCGGACACCTGGTTGAAATCGTCTGAAAATTCGGCGGGCGGCTTGGCCGTGATGCGATACAAATATGTTCCCGCAACAGCTATAGCGATCAGGATGATACTGGATACGATCGTCGTTCTTTGCCATGATCTGTCACGGGCCGGAGTTGAACGCATAAATTTATCCCGGTACATAAACCACCAGGGGTAATGGCTTTCTTCTGCCTTACGCTTAAGCTCGGTAGTGTGAGGCGCCCCCAGCACATAACGCGCGAGTGTGTCGAGCGTTGCGGCCGACGGGTTTTCCTCCTTAGCCGATGACCGCCCGGTAACAAAAAAGGAGTAGTTCTTTACGCTTTTCCAGCCGATGGAAAGGCCGGTCAGCTCCAGTACCTGGTTGCAGAGCAGCTTGCTTTCAGTTTCGGACATGGGATCCTCCAATGCATGTCCGAAGCATTTCTGGTATGCATCTTTGAACAAAGCAATAAAAGCCAGTGTATCCTTATCCGTCATAAGTAATTAAAAATCAACGCATTTTGTTGTGGCTGGCATAATTACGCCACATTTCCGTGTCAATTCCGCTATGAGTTTTTCCCTGTAAAGATATTTACAAAAGATGCCGAAACAAACGATGGTTTTTTAAAAGCGGCGTTGCATTCACGTATGAAATATAGACTATTGATCCTGTTGTCGGTATTATCGTCATCATTATTTGCACAAACCCTGCAATTGCATTATGATCCGCGGCATTCGCTCGATCCAAAGCACAACGCGGAAAATTTTCCGACGATCTATTTCGAATACTTTAAGTCTAAAGACACGTCAGGTTCATTCTTTATGAAAACTGAGGCCGATTTGAACGGTGTTAATGACAATATCGGAAAATTCTACACCCAGGTGTCACAATCGTTCAGGTTCTGGCATCCCAAAGTGTATGCACAACTACAGTATAGCGGCGGCATGGGCATAGCCGAACCGGGCTCATACGGCTTTTATATTTCAAATGCTTTTTCGCTGGGACTGGTTTACCCTTTCCAATGGAAGGGGGCCTGGTTCAGCGCCTATATTTCGTACACTTATAACGCCTTAAAAAAGCCGAGCAACGATGTGCTTTATTCTTTTTACTGGGGGAAGGGGTTCTGGAACTATAAATTTGAGTTTAGCGGGGATGTGGAGCTTTATACCCTGAACCGGAATACGGGTGATACTTATACCAGTAAACTGAGCGGTAAAAAGATCGAATTTTTTGGCGAGCCGCAAATATGGTTCAGGATTCACAAGGGGTTTGCACTTGGTTCCAAGTTCAATATGTATTATCATGTGCTCATAGATGACAACCTGCTGCAGGTTTACCCGACCATAGCCGCACGTTTCAAGTTCAACTAAACAATTTTAATTCTCAGGATGTTATACCATAACATTTATTGAAATAAAAAATCTGTCATGAAAAAACATATTATCCGGTTGATAGCGCTGCTGATATTTGCATCGGCCACTGTCTCAAGCTGTACGGTAGAGTACCGTGAGCACCATGGGCATCACTGGGATCATGACCGCGGTCACGATCATGACGACCACGATCATGATTACCGTTATCATTAACATAAAACAAGATCCTCTTTTAATAAAGATGCCCGGCCGATCAGCCGGGCATCTTTATTATTCATTTTTTGTGACGAGTACCCAATCCACCAGTACCCTTGCTTTCCCGGCTTTTATTTTATCGACCGTGGCCTGCGAAATACCGAAATAGGGTGAGGTAATTTTGTTAACGCCATTGGGATAGCCTCCGCCCAGGGCAAAGTTGAGGATAATGAATTTGGGATTATCAAATGCCCAGCGC
>DASZWG010000192.1:0-4082 GCA_035546675.1 Mucilaginibacter sp.
ATTTTCTCGCATCACCTAAAATGATGGGATTAACGGGATGAATTCTGACTTCGCGCAAACTATTGGTAACCGTCATCAGCCTGACCGTATCCGGCATCTTTCGGCCGGCCACAGGGATAATGGTTATGGTTTGATAGCCCACACAGGAAATTTGTATGGTATCCCCGGTCTTGATCAGACCTCTGTTAATGGCGGCACTGCCATCTGCGCCCGTAACGTAAATAGATCTTCCTGCCGAAACAGTAGCTCGTTCTATCCTATTCCTGTTAAGGCTATCGGTAACTGTTAAATACCATAGTTTATTCTTTTGCTGGGAAAAAGCCCGGCTGCATCCAGCCAGTAAAAGAAAGGACAGCAAGAATAATTTATTCATTATCGAGGATAAGGTATGTTAGTCAAGCGCTGTGATCGCTTTTTTCAGCGTAACATCATCGCTGTTCAGCGCCTCAAAATAGGCATTATCACCCCATTTGTAGCGGGCGGCAAAAGCTTTCACCAGCAGCTTGATATTGCTTTCGGAAACCCTGATCTCGTTCGAGTCCATTTCTTTCAGCGTTTTCGAAGCATACTGGATAAAATCGCCGAACTGGTCATCGCTCACTCTGTAATTTTTCAGGAAAGCATCATCCGTTGGGAACTTGCTGAGAATGGGCTGCATCCTGTCGATCACATAAGCGCCGAACACTTGATTATCACCCAGTTCCTGTATCAGCATGGTGCTGCCGGTGGTATCGTCGGGTACAAAAATATCCGGCATTATGCCGCCCCCGCTGAATACCTTGCGGCCTTTAGCGGTGTGGTAAACCTGCGCAGATTTGAAATCACTGTCGCGCAGGTAATTCTCTTCCGAAAACAGTTCGCCTTTTTGCATGCGTTCAGCCAGTTCGTTGCGGTAATCGTCGAGCCCGCCTTTGTATGATTTTTGTATCGAACGTCCCGATGGGGTATAGTACCTGGCCACCGTCAGGTTAACGGCCGAACCGTCGTTAAAACCGTACTGCTGCTGCACCAGTCCTTTGCCGAACGAGCGCCTGCCGACAATAACCGCCCGGTCAAGGTCCTGTAGCGCCCCGGTCAGTATTTCGCTCGCCGAAGCCGAATATTCATCGATCAGCACGGCCAGCTTGCCCTGCTGGAACAGGCCCGAATCCGTTGCGAAATAATCCGTACGCGGCTCGTGTGCCCCTTTCGTGTAAACGATCAGCTTGCCTTTCGGCAGAAATTCGCTGGCCAGCTGCGTGGCCGAGTTGAGATAGCCGCCGCCATTCCCGCGAAGATCGAGCACCAGTTTATTCATACCCTGCGCCTTCAGCTTTTTCAGCGCATCCCTGAAATCATCGTCAGTGGTGGATGCAAACTTGCTGATCTTGATATAACCCGTCGCCGGTGCAACAATGTAGGCTGCATCCAGGCTGCTCAGGTCGACGTGCCCGCGTTTGATACGATATGTCTTTAATGAAGCAGCGGCCGGTTCCTGCACCGACAGTGCGATCTCCGTATTCTTCGCTCCCCTGAAAGTTTTGCTGATGAAGGATTCCGTGAGATGGGTACCCGAGAATTTTTTGCCGTTCACATCGATCACCCGGTCGCCGGTTAGTATGCCGGCCTTCTGCGCCGGACTGTCATGATATACCTGCGTGATCACCAGCGTGTCGCGCAGCAGTTGGTATTCGATACCGATACCCTCGAAGCCACCGTCGAGCCGCTCGTTGATCGACTCTGCCTGCTGCGGCGGCAGGTACAGCGAATGCGGGTCGAGGTTTTGCAGCATATCGTTCACGGCAATACCCTCGATGCTGTCAATATTGACCGAATCCACATAATTGTGGCGCACCAACTGCAATACCCTGGAAATTTTACTGTGTGAAGTAAGGCCGAAACCCTGCCGGTTGTTATCGCCCAGGTAAAGCCCGATGGCCACACCAAGCAATACCAAAATGAATGACCTGAAGATTATCGCCGCCGCCCTTTTCATTCTAATACAAACATAATCATTTGATAACAAAGCCAATAATTTATCCCGGCCCGTTTATCATTGCTTTTGACGATTTTTGCCGAAATTTGTTATATTATTTCAGAAAAAAAATGGAAAAAACCACCGAAAAGGATTCCCGCTATACCGACCTGGAGAAAATGCCGGTGCATGATATCCTTCAAAACATTAACCGGGAGGACCATACCGTGCCCGATGCGGTCGAAAAGGCAATCCCGCAGATCGAACGGCTGGTAGCTGCCATTGCTGAAAAAATGAAGGATGGCGGCCGCCTGTTCTACATCGGTGCAGGGACGAGCGGCCGGCTGGGTATTGTGGACGCTTCGGAATGCCCGCCAACATTCGGCGTTCCGTTCGACCTGGTGGTGGGCATTATGGCTGGCGGCGACGGCGCTATACGCAAGGCCGTCGAATTTGCCGAGGATGATACCGAACAAGCATGGAAAGACCTTTTATTATACGATATCAATGAAAAAGACGTGCTGATCGGCATTGCCGCGTCGGGCACTACGCCGTATGTGGTGGGAGGCTTGCGGTCGGCAAATCAAAACAACGTGATCACCGGCTGCATCGTCTGCAATACGGGCAGCCCGGTAGCCGCGGAGGCACGGTACCCGGTCGAGGTGATCACCGGGCCGGAGTTTTTGACCGGCTCGACACGTATGAAAGCCGGGACAGCCCAAAAGCTTGTGCTGAACATGATATCGACCACGGTGATGATCCAGCTTGGCCGGGTAAAGGGAAACAAAATGGTGGACATGCAGCTGACCAATCACAAGCTGGTTGACCGCGGCACCCACATGGTGATGAACTACACGGGTTTACCCGAAGAAGAGGCCGCCGAGCTGCTGCTCAAATACGGCAGCGTGCGCAAAGCGGTCGAAATGTATATGCAGGAGAAATAATGTGCAGACAGGTAAATTTGTGTATTTGCAAATTGATTAAATTAGAGAAATTAAAAGCCTTTTCGTTTAGGGAAGGTTGGAGGGGTTTATGCACGAGATAGAGCCTTTTTACAGGTGGAGAGATGACTATATCGCATCGGAGGATGAACAGTCGCCCTTCTATGCCACGGAATATAGTGAATTTGAATACGACAAGCAGGTATACAATTACCTGCTGCATCCGCAATGGGACTCATTCGGGTCAGGCACTTTGTATCTTAAGGTGCTGTTTGCCGATTATGACCGGAGATACGCCATTATCGAATTTATCGGCGAATGGAACGACGCCATCAGCAACGATGTGATGCTGCTGAAACGTGAGCTAATCGACCTGATGGTCGACAGTGGCATTAACAAGTTCGTCCTGATAGGCGAAAATGTGCTTAACTTCCACTCGTCCGACGATTGCTACTACGAGGAGTGGTTCCAGGAAGTGGAGGACGGTTGGATAGCGGGCATCAATTTCCGTGAGCATGTGATCGATGAGTTTAAGCGCAACAACATCGATTATTACATCAACTTTGGCGGCGAACTGGACGATATGACCTGGCGTACGCTGAAACCGCTGCAATTCTTCAAAAAAGTGGAAGAACAACTGGTTAAAAGGTTAGGCTGACCGGGAAATTTATTCCGTCACTTGTATTTTACACCGCTATACTATTATTTTCGTAAATTCGTATATTAAAAAAAACAAATTGTAAAAATGGAAAATCAAAACCCGGATTACACTTATCAGAATGTGATCCAGATAGACGATGCTACAGCATCGCGTAAATTTATGGCAGGAGTGTTTGCCTGGATGTTCGTTGCTTTGGGCATCTCGGCTGCTTTTGCTTACGAATTTTCAACACCTGAATTTTTGCGCTTTTTGGTAGATCCCGCTACGAACCAGCCAAGCGGGTTATTTTACCTGGCGATGTTTTCCCCGCTCGCTTTTGTACTCATTATGAGCTTCGGCATCAACAAGTTATCTTATGGCGCACTTTCCGTACTGTATGTACTATATTCAGCTGTGACAGGCATCAGCTTTTCGATCATTTTGCTGGCTTATACAGCATCGTCGGTGTTAGGCGTTTTCCTAACCGCCTCGCTTATTTTCGGCGTAATGGCTGTTGCAGGATACACGACCAAAACCGATCTGACCA
>DASZWG010000193.1:0-2058 GCA_035546675.1 Mucilaginibacter sp.
GACTTGAGCAGCAATTTTTGCCACCATTTCCCTGTCAGTTGAAAATCGGCATTAAGCCATAAGCCGCCGGGCTTTAAACAACCGTGAATATATTGAAATATAATTTGCAGGTTTTCTTCGGTGAAATTGTCGAATAAAAACGGCGTAATGGTCACATCATAGTCGCTTTGCAAAGCGACATGCTCAATAGCATTATTGATAAAGACTACTTCATTGTTCCCGGCATTTCTTTTCCGGGAAAGTCTCATCATATTTTTTGCTATCTCAACATAGGTTATAGTCAGTCCCGATTGGTACACTTTCGCTATCTCCTCCAGTATCCATCCTGTGCCGCCGCCAACAATAAGGACCTTACTTTTTGCGGGTATATCTTTCAGTAAATACACCTGTGCACGGATCAGTGCCTTTCCATACACCATTCTTGATAGGCGGTCATAAAACCAGGCTGAATTGTTATAGTTGGCGGCCATTTCGCAAAATGAATAAATTAAAACTAATGTTTGGTATATTTAATGCAGCCAAGTCAAGATTTAATTTAATGAAAGCAATTTTTACCCGCCTTGCCGCAATTATTACCCTGGTTTGTATCTCAGTGATCGCCTTCTCACAAAATGTTCATCCTGACGATAAATACAGCCGCCAGGAAGTAATGATACCCATGCGCGACGGGGTAAGGCTACACACTGTGATCTATACGCCAAAAAATCAATCGGGCAAATTGCCTTTCCTGATGCTCCGCACGCCTTACGGGGTGCAAAAATATCCGAGTCCCGAGCGGATGAACTACGTAAAAGACATGGCCGATGACGGTTATATATTCGTGTTCCAGGATATACGCGGCCGATATCTTTCGGAAGGGAAATATGAGATGCAGCGAATGAGCCGGGATAAAAGCGATCCCAAAGCCATTGACGAGGCCAGCGATACCTACGATACCATCGACTGGCTGCTGAAAAATGTACCGGATAACAATGGCAAGGTCGGCGAATACGGTATATCGTATGACGGCTGGACGACCATCATCGCTGCCAGCGATCCGCACCCGGCGCTGGTGGCAGTTTCGGAGCAGGCTACGCCTTCGGATATGTTCATGAACGATGACCTGCATCACAACGGCGCTTTCAGGCTAAG
The DNA here is from genome assembly GCA_035546675.1 of Mucilaginibacter sp. Lineage (GTDB taxonomy): Bacteria > Bacteroidota > Bacteroidia > Sphingobacteriales > Sphingobacteriaceae > Mucilaginibacter. The sequence goes on from DASZWG010000193.1 coordinate 1,132, forward strand.
CTATGCATTCGAGTATGCTTTTATGGAGGAAACCTCCAAAACCGATACGCTTTTCCAGTTTCACGATTATGATACTTACGACTGGTACCTGAAGCTGGGGCCGCTTTCCAATATCAACCAAAAATATGTGCACGGCAAGCTGCCAAGCTGGAACGCATACGTCGAACATCCCAATTATGATGATTACTGGAAACGCCAGTCTCTTCATTACCGGCTCGATTCGCCGCGCGTAGCTATACAGAATGTCAGCGGCTGGTGGGATCAGGAAGACATGGTAGGGCCGCAGGATGTATATAAATTTTTGGAAAAGAACGACCGGCATAACCGCAATTTTATCGTGATCGGCCCCTGGAGGCATGGTGGATGGGCAGGCGGCGATGGGAGCAGCCTGGGCAATATCAAATTCGACGGGCAGAAAACAGGAGAATACTTCCGGAAGGAGATACAGGCCAAATGGTTTGCCTGGTACCTGAAAGGTGAAGGCGACGGTAAGTTTGCCGAAGCGATAACTTTCCAGACCGGATCAAACGAGTGGAAACAGTATACGGCATGGCCGCCCAAAGAGGCTAAAACCGAAAATATCTATTTACATGCTAATGGGAAGCTGTCGTTCACCGCACCAGCAGTCGATGAGGGTAAAACATTCGACAGTTATGTGTCCGATCCTGCTAAGCCGGTACCTTACCGTGAGCGGCCGGTTGAAGAAACCTACGGCCGCGGTTCAAGATGGTATTTCTGGCTTACAGAGGATCAGCGTTTTGTTCAGAACAGGCCCGATGTGCTGAGCTGGGAGACGGATACGCTGACCAAAGATGTGACGGTGACCGGCAACCTGCTGGCCAAGATTTACGCTGCGACTACGGGCAGCGATGCCGACTGGGTGGTAAAGCTGATCGATGTTTATCCGGATGAATACCCGAAGGAGCT
>DASZWG010000194.1:0-3231 GCA_035546675.1 Mucilaginibacter sp.
CCCGCTATCGCTAATGTACCTATTATGGTAAAAATTCTGGTTTTCATGATCTTGTCTTAATTTTTTGTGAGAAGCTGGTTGTTTTTGTATTGCAATTCAAATTGTATAGTAAGGTCGTTTGTTACTTTCAGGGCGCCGAACATAAAGGTTGGCGGGTCGATCTTAAAATCGGTCAGTTTTAGCTTTTCCAAACCGGAGCAGCTGATGGTGTTGTCCGGATTCACGTTTGCATTGACATACATCGTGATGGGCCTGGTTACACCGGCGATGGTAAGGTCGCCTATAGCCTTGATCAGGTATTTATCCTTTTGCTCCTGCCGGATCTCTGCTGAGCTGAGCCTGTAAGTGATCAGGGGAAACTTACCGGCTTTAATAGCAGCGTAAGTACGGCTGTCCATCAGGTCGTGACCGCTTTTCAGGCTCTTTGCATTGACTGTGAAAGTGAAGGAAGCGAGCGAAAGAAGCTGGTTTCCGGCGTCGAATTTGAATTCGCCCTGGCTCTCCATGGTGGAGTTAGATACCATGGTCCAGTCGTGCAGGTTCGATGATCCCGATACTTTGATGGAAGCGCCTCCTGCAGGAGATAGTTTATATATGCTTTGAGCATTTACAACCCAGGGCGTTACTGCTAAAACGATCGCAGTCATTATACCTGCGATGGCTGAAATCTGTCTGTTTAAAGTTTTCATGGTTATTCGTTCTTTTTGTCATGTCAAAGGTAGATGGCCGTTTCCGGCCAGAAAATGACGTTTAGCGAACGATTGGGTGATGTAAATCGGGTATGAAAGTGATCACGGTCACTTTTCTTCCGGTGCAGAGCAGTCAACTTTACATCCTATAATAAGGTATGCTATGGAAGCACAAATAACCCGGCGGAAACGCATTAAAGAGGACAAAAACCGGATCATTTCCGGAAAGAAGCGCTCGCCGAAGAAAAAAAATGTCAGGAAACCATTCTATAAATTCTATAAGGTATTCAAAAACGATACTGCGGTTATCGAAGTATCTGTTACTGACCTCAGGCCATTCGGTGATACCTTTCTGCAAATTAAAGCGGCATGTTGTCTGAACAGATCGCATTGCACGGCATTCTCTGTTCCGCAGGACGAACCTGCATTCTGCGGGTTCGTGTCACGGATCGATGCGATGGAATATGCTAAAGCAGGGGCGCTGAAATATATTTCGGAGCTTATTGATGAAGGGGATGCCGGCCGTGAACGATTACTGCTATACCGCGAAGCGCATTATGACGATCTGAACTTTAACCTGACCGACCGCCATATCAGGCAGATCGAGATGGAATTGAACATGCATTCTGCGGCCTGAAGATAAATGTTACAATCCTAAAATCCTGCTCTAATATGATCCCGGCTGGTTATCAGCGAATTGCCGGGGCCGTGATCATTAAATTACCCGCCTCCTTTTTGTTTTGTAAAAAATCAAAAATTGACAAACCAACAAATCCCCTGAAATGTTTTATAAACGACCGGAATGGACCGGCTGTTTAATGTTAAAGGAGGATCAGATCATGACTTTAGTGAAATTCAATGAAGGAAGAAACAGTAACCTGGCAAGCCCTGGTTTCAGCGACATTTTCGAAAATTTTTTTAATGATTCCTTTTTATCCGACCGTATGGTTTCGCGCGTGCCCGCGGTGAATATCTCGGAATCGGACGATGCTTATCATATCGAACTGGCGGCGCCGGGATTAAGGAAAGAGGATTTCAGGATCGGCCTGGAAAATGATGTGCTTTCCGTTTCAGCCGAACAACAATCGGAACATAACGAAAACAATAAAAGATATAACAAGCGCGAATACAGCTATAATTCGTTTGTGCGCTCTTTTACGCTGCCCGATTCAGCCGACAACGCAAAAATCAATGCCGAATACATGAATGGCATACTCAAAATCAGCGTCGCCAAAAAAGAGAAATCGAAGACCATGACCCGGCAGATCGAGATAAAATAAAGGCTCTCCGGTAATCACGCTCTTATAAAAGCCCGGCGGTGCAAAGATCGTTGGGCTTTTGAGAAACTTTCATACACCCGTTCAAGTCCTGTCAAACTTATTTAAATGAGATTCGAAACAACCATGATCTATAAAGGGTATCATCAAACCTTACAGATCATCTCAGAAACCTTCAAAAGCTGGAAGGTATGGCGGGTGCGCTTTCAAAATGGCGAAGAAGCGGTGCTCTTTAAGCTTGAGAATATGTGGATGCAGCGCAACGAGGATGGTCTGGACGATCATACACTGAACTGCATCGGCAGGCTGATCGATCAGTTTAACCCCGGAATCGCATTTTCCTAACCGGGTGTGCTTGTTTGTTGCAGGGAATAAACGCTTATTTAAATATCTTTGCTGTTGGTATGCACATTTTCTCCTCAGTAAGCAATGTCACGGATACAATTGAGCAGGCGTTTTTCCTGAGTGTGCGTTTCTTTTTGTTCGCAGGAAGCATTTTTCTTTTCTTTTATATCTGGAAGCGGTGGAAATACTGGCACCTTAAAATACAGCAGAGATTCCCGGACAGAAAACACATTTATCGCGAAATACGGTATTCATTTTACACCGTTTTTATCTTTGGTATCGTCATCGTCCAGGTAATGTGGGCCAGCAAAAACCGCTGGACGCTGGTTTATTATCCTATCGATAAATATGGCTGGCCTTACTATTTTTTCAGCATAACGCTGATGGTTTTCGTTCACGATACTTATTTTTACTGGGCCCATCGTTTGTTACACTGGAAACCCCTTTTCAAAACCGTCCACATCGTTCATCACCGCTCATTAAATCCTACTCCTTTTTCAGCCTATGCGTTTCACCCCGTCGAGGCCCTGGTCGAAATCGGAATTATCCCCCTTATCGTATTTACCATTCCATATCATGTAAGCGCGCTTGATATTTTTTCGGTTTATACCCTGCTGATGAACATATTCGGACACATGGGATACGAGTTCTTTTCCAAAGGCTTCGTAAGAAACAAATTCCTCAAATGGCATAATACGGCAACCAATCATAATATGCACCATCGCTTTATCAAGTGCAACTACGGGCTGTATTTTAATATCTGGGACAGGCTGATGAAAACCAACCACCCCCATTATGAAGAAGTATACGACCAGGTTATAGCCCAGCGCACTTCCGGCAACAATAAAACGCTGAACGAAACAGTGGCAGAGGCATTGAAAAATGACCTGGTTTCCGAAGATGAATTACTGAATTAAAAG